>JAKZXM010000093.1:0-2500 GCA_047514975.1 Rhodospirillales bacterium | reverse complement strand
GCGGGCGAGGACCGCGCGTTGCGTCCACCATTTGTCGGGACGGCCCCGGTCGTGGTTCGGATGCTCGAGAAGCACGCGCGCCGATTCGTAGCGGCCCTTGCGCAAGCGCCAGCGCAGGCGCTCGTACACGAGGCCGGGATGATCCTTGAGCGCGTCCGGCACCCGGGCGATGGCGCTATCGACGTTTCCCGACATGGTCGCGAGCAGAAGGCGCGCTTCGCCAAGGGCGCGATGTTCCTTGTTCACCCGCCAGAGTGCCCGGCGGGCCGACGAGAACCGGCCCTCCCACAAAAGCCGGTCGAGGCGTGCGACGTGATCGGCGTCTGCCAGCAGCTTTCGGTGGCGGCGGTACAGCGCGTTCTCTTTTTGCCGCGTGAAGTCGCCCGCGATCCATGCCTGGCGGAGCATCGTCCGGCCGCGATCATCGTCTTCGGCGGCCATCAGGGCGACGCCAAGCCGAACCATGCCACTTGCGGTTCGCGGCGTGCGTTCGTCGAACCAGGCCAGCACGTCGGCGTCCGGCATCTCGTCGGTCATCGCGTCTTCGGCCCGATCCAGCAGCGCGCGCGAAGGCCACTCGGGATGCTCGCCGAGAAAAGCGGTAATTTCGGCAAAACGGGCGCCTGAGCCGTTCTCGGTCAGTTCGATCCAACGCAGGACCGACCCCGCCAACGGATCGGAGATGCGGGCGGCCAAGCCATGCGCCTTTTTCCACTGACCGGCGTCAGCCGCCTGGAACGCCGCGGCCGCGCGCTTGGCGTCTGCCGTCGTGAGCACGTCGGCGCGCGCCTCGCCGGTGCCGGCGACGCAGACCAAGACGACGAGGAACGCGATCGCGAGACGCCGCGCGTCCACCAACCTTCTCCTTCGACGACGACGCAAAAAAAGGGGGAAAGCATGCCAAGTCTACGGCCAGGAACACGCCGTCTCAAGCGGCGTGAGGCGGATGGCGCGCCGCGGATCGAAGGCGTGGCTTGCCGGGGCGCGAGAGAAGGGCGTATTTTCGATCCCTCACGCGGCCGAGGACACGTCGAGGAGGAGGCGTCCATGTTCGAGGGATCACTCGTCGCACTGATCACGCCGTTTCGCAATCGCGACGTGGATGGCGAGGCCTATCAGTCGTTCGTCGAATGGAACATCAGCGAAGGGACCGAGGGCGTCATCCCTTGCGGAACCACGGGCGAGTCGGCGACGCTCAGCCATGCCGAGCACATGCGCGTGGTGGAAATGTGCCTGGAGGTGGCGAAAGGAAAGGTGCCGGTCATTGCCGGAACCGGGTCGAACTCGACCGACGAGGCGATCGAGCTTACGCGCCACGCCAAGACCGCGGGCGCCGACGCCGCGCTGGTGGTGACTCCTTACTACAACAAACCCACCCAAGAGGGCCTGTACCAGCACTTCAAGGCGATCCACGACGCCGTCGACCTGCCGATCGTGCTGTACAACATCCCCGGACGCAGCGCCGTCGACATGAGCGTCGAAACCATGAGCCGCCTGGCGAAGCTACCCAACATCGTCGGCGTCAAGGACGCGACCTCGGACCTGGCGCGGCCGATGAAGACGGCCCTGGCCATCGGTCCCGACTTCTGTCAGCTCTCGGGCGAGGACGCGACCGCGCTTCCGTTCCTCGCGGGCGGCGGCCACGGCTGCATCTCGGTCACGGCCAACGTGGCGCCGAATCTGTGCGCCGAGATGCACCATGCCTGGCGCGAGGGCGACATCAAGACCGCGCAAGCGCGCCAGGACACCTTGATTCCGGTTCACGTCGCCATGTTCTGCGAAACGAACCCGGCGCCGGCGAAATACGGGGCCGGCCTGTTGGGCAAGTGCGCGGACGAGGTGCGGCTACCGCTGTGGGAACTCGAGGAAAAGAGCAAGGAACACGTGCGTTCGGCGATGACGACTGCGGGCCTTCTCAACTGACGGGCCCGGCCTCGCCGCTCAACCATGGCCCGCAAGCTCCCGTCACCGGGCCGAATTGCCGTCCGGAACCGCAAGGCCCGGTACGCTTACGCGATCGAGGGCACCTTCGAGGCGGGGATCGCGCTGGCCGGCTCGGAAGTGAAGTCGCTCCGCGCCGGCAAGGCGTCGATCAACGAGGCCTACGCCGCCGGGCGCGACGGCGAGCTGTTCCTCTTCGACGCCCACATTCCCGAATACCTGCAAGCGGGCCGCTTCAACCACGAGCCGCGGCGCGCGCGAAAGCTCTTGATGAAGCGCCGGGAAATCAACCGGATTTTGGGTTCCGTGCAGCGCGACGGCATGACGCTGGTGCCGCTCGCAATCTATTTCAACGACCGCGGCCGCGCCAAGGTCGAGCTCGCATTGGCGCGCGGCAAGCATCACTACGACAAGCGGGCCGCCGTGAAGCAGCGTGACTGGAAGATCGAGAAGGCGCGTCTGCTGCGTGAAAAGGGATAAGCGCTCAGCAAGCGTAGCCGACCGCTTTCCGGGCCATGCCGTCGAACAGATCGAGCATCCGCGCACGCCAGGCGTAGAC
>JAKZXM010000092.1:0-2724 GCA_047514975.1 Rhodospirillales bacterium | reverse complement strand
CGGCTGAGGCTGCGAGGCCGGGTCGGATCGCCCCGATCACCGTCTCGATCACCGCAAGCGAAACCGATGCGAGCTCGCGAATCTTCGGTGGCGGAGGGTCGCCGACGCAAGCCGTGCGCATCATGGGCGCATTGTAGCGGCCGTAGACGCCACTGAGTTCCATGAATACCGGGTCTCCTGACCGTGCGATCACGCCAGTGTGGTTGCTGTGGAGCGCTCCGGACTTCCAGCCGACGCTCACGTTCGGGTCCATTGCAAAGAACTCACCGCCGGTTCGCCAACAGCCATCCGCCGCAGCCGCGGCGATCTCGTAATCGGGCACCCCTTCGGATATCGCGGCGATGGCCGCCTCCACGCCCTTGTCCGTGAAAGCCGCCGCCTTGCGCATGCAATCGATCTCGGCCGGCGACTTTATCAGCCGAACGGATTCGATGAGGCCCTTCGCCTGCTTCGCATCGAGGACGCCAAGGAGGCGAACGATCGCATCAGTGCGCGTCTGCGCGCCGCCAATGTCCACGACCACGTTTCCGCGGTCCCACGACCTTTCGCGAAGACAGCTCACGACATGAGCGGCCGCATCGGCCCCCATGTCGAACCCGTCGACGTCGGTATCCACCACGCTCGCCAGAACGCGGCCCCGTTCGCCCTTCCAAGTGACCAGCAAGGGACGATTGTCCTGCCTTAGGACCAGAAATATCGGATCCCACATGTTCGACGTAATGAAGCCGGACAGATAACAGATGTTTGCCGGACAACCGATGACAAGGGTGTCGCATCCGTCCTCCGCCATGCGAGCCCAAACCGCCTCGCGCCGTCGCGCGTACTCTTCGGGCGAAAAATACTCCTCACGCCCCCCTCGGGTCATCCCGGGCTGCGGCGAATCCTGCGCTGCCATTGTCAAGGCTTCCCTTCGTGGTATTTCCAGTCACCAATGTAGCAAGAAAGCGAGCGAGGGCGATGCCCATTTTGCATGGCGGTCAGTTTCGGCCCGTCGCCTCAGGCAAGATTCTTGCGAGTTCGAAATCCTCGTCCGGAGGGGAATCGAGCCGGGCGGAATTGGGCGGTCGCAACGTATTGGCCTTAAACGCTTTCCGACTTTTGGATCGGATGGTGGAAGTCACATGATATTGGAGAAAGAGGGGCGGGAGAGTGGAGCGGGTGAGGGGAATCGAACCCCCGTAACAAGCTTGGGAAGCTTATGCTCTGCCATTGAGCTACACCCGCCCGCCCTTGGTATACGAAAGAGCGCGCCCGACGGCAAGCGGCGAACAGGCGCCGGCCATCGGGCGGGGGCGCGCCCGGAGCACGGGTCCGCGCACAAAAGCTTGATTTGCGGCGCCGCGTGAGGTGGATTAGAGGAAAGGTCATGCCACTTCCGGGAGTGAGAGTTCGATGAGCGACATTGCGTCCGCCGCCGTCCGTCTGTTGGATACGCACAAGTTCCGCGACCCCGACGTCACCGCCGACGGCAGTCCGCGCGCGACGGTGCCGTTTTCGCGGCTCGACACCCTGTGGTTCAATACCGGGACGATCTGCAACCTGACATGCCGCAATTGCTATATCGAATCGAGCCCCACGAACGACCGCCTCGCCTACCTCACGGCGGCGGAGGTCGCCGCTTTTCTCGACGAGATCGAGCGCGAGCATTTGGGCACCGCCGAGATCGGAATCACCGGCGGCGAGCCGTTCATGAACGGCCAGATCATCGCCATGATCGAGGATTGCCTCGGGCGCGGCTTCCGGACGCTGGTGCTGACCAACGCCATGCGCCCGATGATGAAGCTCCGCGCGCCACTGCTCGACCTCAACGCGCGCTTCGGCGGGCGGCTGGTGATCCGCGTCTCGGTCGACCATTACACCCAGGCGCTGCACGAGATCGAGCGCGTGGCGCATTCATGGGACCCGACCCTGAAGGGCCTCGAGTGGCTGGCGCGGAACGGGTTCGCGCTGCACGTCGCCGGGCGCACCTGCTGGGGCGAGCCGGAGGCGGCGCTGCGCAAGGGCTACGCGCGGCTGTTCGCCAAGCGTAGAATCCCGGTCGATGCCTTCAGTCCCGCGACGCTGATGCTGTTCCCCGAAATGGACGCCGTGGTCGACGTGCCCGAGATCACCACCGCCTGTTGGGACATTCTCGGCGTCAGCCCAGATTCGCCCATGTGCGCGACATCGCGCATGATCATCAAGCGCAAGGGCGCCGACCATCCGGTGGTCAACGCCTGCACCCTGGTGCCCTACGACGAGCAGTTCGAGATGGGGCGGACCCTGGCGGAATCGCAGGTTTCGGTGAAGCTCAACCATCCCCATTGCGCCCGCTTCTGCGTGCTCGGCGGCGGCTCGTGCAGCAAGACCTGATGCCGCGCCGGACCCCTCGCGAAACTGGACAACGCCGCGCCGCGCCGTAATATCCGGGAGGCGCGGCGGGTCGTCCGCGGCGACGGTCGAGGCCCCCTCGGCGCGAGCGCAAGGCAAGCGGGATGTACAAGCAAACGACGCGGTTGATCCAGGTCACGGTGGTGCCGCTCTACCTCGATGACCAGTCCGAGCCGGACGCGGGCCGCTTCGTCTGGGCGTATCAGGTCTGCATCGAGAACACCGGCGCCGAGACGGTCCAGCTCGTCGACCGCTATTGGAACATCACCGACGCCAATGGAAAGGTGCTGGAGGTGCGGGGCGCCGGCGTCGTCGGCGAGCAGCCAGTCTTGCGCCCAAGCGAGTCGTTCGAGT
>JAKZXM010000091.1:0-4131 GCA_047514975.1 Rhodospirillales bacterium | reverse complement strand
CCGCTGGGCTGGCGGCCGCGATCCGGGCGAAGCAGGCGGCGGCCGAGCGCGGCCGCGAGATCGGCGCGTGCGTGCTCGAGAAGGGCTCCGAGGTGGGCGCCCACATCCTGTCCGGCGCGGTGTTCGAGCCCCGCGCGCTGGACGAGCTGCTTCCCGACTGGCGCGCGTCCGACTCGCCCTTGACGACGCCCGCAATCGATGACCGGTTCCTGTTCCTGACCGCGCGGCGCGCGGTTCGGCTTCCGCACCCGCCGCAGACGCGCAATCGCGGCAACTACGTGGTCAGTCTCGGCAACCTCTGCCGCTGGCTCGCCGGGCAGGCCGAGGCGCTCGGCGTCGAGATCTACCCGGGCTTCGCCGCAGCCCAAGTCCTTTACGATGACCAAGGCGCGGTCCGGGGCGTGGTCACAGGCGATTCCGGAATCGGCAAGGACGGGCGGAACAAGGACACCTTCTCTCGGGGGATCGAGCTCCGCGCGCGCCACACATTCTTCGCCGAGGGCTGCCGGGGCTCGCTCGCGAAGACCCTGTTCGAGCGATTCGCGCTGGGCGCGGACGCCGAGCCCCAGACCTACGCGCTCGGCATCAAGGAGCTGTGGGAGGTGGACGGCGCGCGTCATCGCCCGGGACGGGTGGTGCACACGATCGGCTGGCCGCTCGACCGCGCCACCTATGGCGGTTCCTTCCTCTACCACCTCGCGGACAACCAGCTCGCGGTGGGCTTCGTCGTCGGCCTCGACTACGAGAACCCCTATCTCGACCCCTTCGAGGAGATGCAGCGATTCAAGACCCATCCGGCCGTGCGCCCGGTGTTCGAGGGCGGCCGGCGGATCTCCTACGGCGCGCGCGCGCTCAACGAAGGCGGCTGGCAGTCGATTCCCCGCCTCGTCTTTCCCGGCGGTGCGCTGATCGGTGCGGCGGCCGGGTTCATGAACGTTCCCAAGATCAAGGGCTCGCACACGGCGATGAAGTCGGGAATGCTGGCCGCCGAGGCCGCGGTCGCGGCCCTGGACGCCGATGGCTCGGAGCCCGTCCTTCAGTCTTACGCCGATTCCCTGAAAGCGTCGTGGGTGTGGGACGAACTGTCCCAAGTGCGGAACATCCGGCCCTCGTTCCGCCTGGGGCTTTGGGCCGGAATCGCCTATTCGGCGATCGATGCATATTTGCTTCGCGGCCGGGTCCCGTGGACGTTTCCCCACGTCCCGGACCACACGCGTCTCAAGCCCGCCCGCGATCAGACCCCGATCGCCTATGCGAAGCCCGACGGAATTCTCACGTTCGATCGGATGTCGTCGGTCTATCTTTCGAACACCATCCACGAAGAAGACCAGCCGGCGCACCTGCGGCTCAAGGACGCCGAGGTTCCGCATCACCTGAACCTCGCGCTCTACGATGGGCCCGAGCAGCGCTACTGCCCGGCCGGCGTTTACGAGTTCGTCGACGAAGGCGACGGCGCCAAGCGCCTTCAGATCAACGCGGCCAACTGCGTGCACTGCAAGAGCTGCGACATCAAGGATCCCGGCCAGAACATCGATTGGACCGTCCCCGAGGGCGGCGGCGGTCCCAACTATCCGAACATGTAGGGGCCGGGGCCTTGGCGCCTGGGTGCGAGTTGGGGTTTGAAGCGCGAACGCTTGCTCGGATACACTGCCGCCGCTCTTCGCCCGCCGGTCGCGGTCATTCGCACGCCCAAGCGTTCGCGCATTCGCGCGTTCGCCCGGTGCGCAGCGCCGCGTTGCCGCGCATCCACTTCGAAGATCGAGGGGGAAACCCAGTCATATGATCAGGTTGCGAACGCCCGTCGGACGCCTGGACCCGGCCGCGATTTCCGAGCCCGCGGCGATAGCCGCACCATGGGTCCGGCGGCGGGTGATTGCGTTCGCCCAGCGCGCGGCGGCGATCGCGGCGGTCCTGGTGCTGTCGGCGGCCTGCGCCAACGAGGTCGGGGGCGAGCTTGGCGAGGACGCGGCGCGCATCGATGCGGGCGCGGAGTTGAAGCGCTCCGTTTTGGGAAACTACCTCGCCGGCCGACACGCCCAGGCGCGGCGGGACACCTCCAGGGCCGCCGAGTTCTTCTCGGACGTCATTGCAATCGACCCCGGCGCCCCAGACGTCCTGCGCACGTCGTTCCTCATGCGCGCCATGGAGGGCGAGATGGAGACGGCGTTCGCGCTTGCCGGCCGCGTGGCCGCGCTCGACGCGGGTGATGCCGTCGCCGTCATCGTGCTCGCGGTCGACGACATCCACGCGAGCCGCTTCGCCGCCGCGGAGAACCGGCTCGCCGATCTCCCGCGAGCGGGCCTCGCGTCGTTCATGGTGCCGCTGCTCCGGAGCTGGGCGCTGGTCGGGCGAGGACGGATGGACGACGCCCTTGCCAGTTTGGAGCCGTTGGGCGAGCGGGGCGGGATGCAGGCCATTAAAAGACTGCACACGGGTTTGATCAACGAAGTCGCCGGGCGGGCGGAGGCGGCCGAGGCGTCGTACCGCCTCTCGGCCGAGAACGGCGAGGAGCTGTCTTTGCGCCTGATCGAGCTTCTCGGGCGTCTCTACCAGCGGACCGGACGCGACGCCGAAGCCGAGGCGCTTTTCGAGCGATACCGCGAGGAGCAGCCGAACTCGCGGCTTCTGGAACCGGCGTTGCGGGCGTTCCGCCAGAATCCCCGGGCGATGCCAGTGGCCGACGCGGTGGAGGGCGCCGCGGAGGCGCTGTTCGGCGTCGCCAACGCGCTGCGCCAACAGACCGACACCGACCTCGGCCTCATCTTCGGCCAACTGGCGCTGCATCTGCGCCCCGATTTCCCGCTCGCCCAGATCATGGTGGCCGGCATCTACGAGGGCGATGACCGGCTGGAGAAATCGAACGCGGTTTACGCGGCCATCGATTTGGCCTCGCCGTTCTCGTGGTCGGCGCGCATGCGGGTCGCGATGAACTTGAACCGGCTGGACCAGTCCGACGAGGCGGTGGCGCTGCTGAGCCAAATGGCGCGCGAGACCCCCGACGATCCCGCCCCCCTCATCAATCTGGGCGACATCCAGCGCGGCAAGGAGAACTTCACCCGCGCCGTCGCCGCTTACGATAGGGCGATGGACCGCATCGGGCGCATGGAGCGCCGCTACTGGTCGCTGCTGTACAGCCGCGGAATCGCGCTCGAGCGGTCCAAGCAATGGGCGCGCGCCGAGACCGACTTCCTCAAGGCGCTCGAGCTCGAGCCCGAACAGCCCTTCGTCCTCAATTACCTGGGCTATTCGTGGGTGGACCAGGGCATACACCTCGAACGCGCCACGGGGATGATCGAAAAAGCGGTCGAGCTGCGCCCGCGGGACGGGTTCATCGTCGACAGCTTGGGATGGGCGTACTTCCGGATCGGCGACTATGGCGGGGCCGTCCGCGAACTCGAGCGCGCCGTTGAGCTCCGGCCCCAGGATCCGGTCATCAACGACCACCTGGGCGACGCCTATTGGATGGTCGGACGACGGCTCGAGGCCCGGTTCCAGTGGCGCCGCGCGCTCGCGCTCGAGCCCGAGGCGGATGTCGCCGGGACGATCGCGAACAAGCTCGAAGACGGCCTGCCTCCGCCCGCGCGCGCCACCGCCGGCGGTGATGGCTAAGGAGGCGCCCGCGCGCGACGCTTCGCAAGCCGCATCCGCGCCGCCGCGCCGACCCGAAGGCGGCCGCAGCGTCGAGGCCGCGGCTGCGGCGAAACTCAACCTCTATCTCCACGTCCTCGCACGCCGCGCCGACGGGCGGCATTCGCTGGACAGCCTGGTCGCCTTCGCCGGCGTCTGCGATACCGTCACCGTCACCGCGACCGACGCGAACGCGCCGTCGCTTCGGATCACGGGTCCGATGGCGAAACGGACCCCTGCGGGCCCCGACAACCTGGTGCTGCGGGCCGCAAGCGAGCTCGCGGGAAGGGTGGGATGCCAGCCCGGGGCCGCGATCTCGCTCGTCAAGCGGCTGCCGGTCGCGGCCGGTCTCGGCGGCGGCTCGTCCGACGCGGCGGCGTGCCTGCGGGCGCTGGCAGCACTTTGGGGACTCGATTCCGACGACGCCCGGGTGGCCGATGTCGCCCGCGGGCTCGGCTCCGACGTCCCGGTCTGCCTGTTCGCGCGCACTGCCTACCTCGGCGG
>JAKZXM010000090.1:0-5624 GCA_047514975.1 Rhodospirillales bacterium | reverse complement strand
CGGCGAGACTGCCGGCGGCGGGATCGCGGATCGCCTCGGAGAAGGCCTCACGCCGCCCGTCCTTGACGTTCCATTCGACAATGATTGCGAGCCGGCTCATGGACCTCTCCTTTTCCTCTCCGACCAAGCGCCGCAACCTCGCACGCGCGCCCGCGGCGTGCCAGGTCGTTCGCGTTGCGATCGCGCCGCCCGGCCGATCCCAGGGAATCCCGTCACCCGAAGTCGCAGACGGCGGCGCGCGACCCGTCGATGAGTGGCGCGCGGCGCGTGCGAAACGTCTCCATGCGCGCGGCCTCGAGGTGATTTTGCAGCGCCGCGTCGTCGCGCCAGATTTCGAAGCAGAACGCCCGGCGTTCGTCGTCGCGCGGCAGCAGCACGTCGAACCGTTCGCACCCGTCTTCGGCGAGGCTGCCGGCGGCGTGATCGCGGATCGCCTCGGCGAAGGCCTCGCGCTCTCCGTCCTTGACGTCGAATTCGACGATGATGGCGAGCCGGCTCATGGTTCCCTCATTTTCCTCATCCGACCAAGCGCCGCAACCTCGCACGCGTGCCCGCTTCGTGCTAGGACGTTGGCGTTGCGATCGCGCCGCCGGCGCCATCCGAGGACCCGTCATGAAGAACTACCCGCAGACCGCGCATCCCTATATGGCGAACTCGCCCGCCGCCGTGAAAAACGAGATGATGAAGGAGGTGGGGATCGAGGATGTCGAGGAGCTGTTCGTGCAGATCCCCGCCGATCACCGGCTCAAACGCCCCCTCGATCTGCCGCCGCAGCTATTGAGCGAGGCCGCGCTCAAGCGGCACATGATGGAGACCCTGTCGCGGAATAGCACTTGCGAGGACACCTTGAGCTTCCTCGGCGGCGGCTGCTGGCAGCACTACGTGCCCGCGGTCGTAGACGAGATCGCGCATCGCAGCGAAACCCTGACTCAGGTCTCGGGCACGCCCCAGTCGGCCCACGGCCGCAATCAGGCTTGGTTCGAGTACACGAGCCAGCTTGGCGAGCTCGTCAAGATGGAGGTGGTCGGACTGCCGGTCTACAGCTGGGGGGTCGCGGCCGGTCACGCCATTCGCATGGCGTCGCGCATGACCGGACGGCGGCAAGTGCTGCTTGCGAAGACCACCGGCCCCGAGCGGCTTTCGGTGATCCGGAACTTCTGCGAGCCGCCCGAGATGGAGAACCACATCGCGGTGACGCTGGTCGATTACGACGCCAAGACGGGGCTCATGGACTTGAGCGATCTCGAGAGCAAGATCTCGGCGAAAACGGCCGCCGTCTACTTCGAGAACCCGTCCTATCTCGGCTTCATCGAGAGCCAGGGCGCGCGGATCGCCGAGATCGCGCGCGCCAACGGCGCCGAGACCGTGGTCGGCGTGGATCCCATCTCGCTCGGCGTCTTGGCGGCGCCCGCCGATTACGGTGCCGACATTGTCGTCGGAACCACCCAGCCCTTCGGCATCCACATGAACTGCGGCGGCGGCACCTGCGGCTTCGTCGCCTCGCGCGACGAGGTGAAATACGTCGGCGAATTCCCGATGCCGTTGAACAGTATCGCCGATACCATCGTCGAGGGCGAACGCGGTTTCGCCCCTAGCACCCCGGACCGAACGTCCATGAGGAGCCGTGAAAAGGGCAAGGACTGGACCGGCACCTCGGTCAACCTGTGGGCCGTCGCCGGCGCCGTCTACATGGCGCTGCTGGGCCCCCAGGGGTTCCGCGAGATCGGCGAGCTGATCATCAAGCGGTCCAACTACGCGGCCAGCAGACTCGCCGAGATCGACGGCGTCGGAGTGCGCCTGGACGCGCCGTTCTTCAAAGAGTTCGTGGTCAACTTCGATCGCGCCGGAAAAAAGGTGGCGGATGTCAACGCCGGGCTCAAGGAACTGGGCATCTTCGGCGGCCATGACCTTTCGGGCGAGTTCCCCGAGCTCGGCCAAAGCGCCCTTTACTGCGTGACCGAAATCCACAACCGAGCCGACCTCGACCGCCTGGCGGGCGCGATGCGCGAGGTTGTGGGCGGCTGACGGGGATGCGCGCGCGCCGTTCGCGTGGCGCCCGTGGGCCGGGACGCTCGAGCGGCTGACAAGGAAACGCCATGGCGGTGCTGGTTACGGGGGGCGCGGGGTTTGTCGGCCTCAACCTGATCGAAAGGCTCTTGGAGCGCGGGCGCGAGACGGTCGCCTTCGACCGTCGCCCGCCGCCCGAGGCCGCGATGCGCGATTTCGGCCCTCTTGCGGGCACGCTCCACGTGGCCGAGGGCGACGTCGCCGACGGGCCTACGATCAAGCGCGTCTTCGCGGACCACGCCATCGACGCGGTGATCCATGCGGCGGTCATCACGTCCGGGCCCGAGCGCGAGCGCGCCGACGGCGGCGCCGTCATCCGCGTCAACGTGCTCGGCACCTACGAGGTCCTCGAGGCGGCACGCCGGGGCGGCGCCGGGCGCGTCGTCTACGTCAGTTCGGGCGCGGTCTACGGGGCGGCTGCGTTCGGTCCCGATCCCCTGGACGAGGCCGCGAGCGTCCCGGTCCCGGACACCCTTTACGGCATCACCAAGTACGCGGCCGAGCGCACTGCGCTGTATTACCGCGGGGCTTGGGGGATAGACGTGATCGCTGCGCGCCTCGGCGGCGTATTCGGACGCTGGGAGCACGCGAGCGGGGTGCGCGACACCCTCAGTGTGCCGCTCCAGCTCGTCCGCCTGGCGATGGAAGGAACCGAGGCGGTCCTTCCCCGCGAAGGCGTCAAGGACTGGGTCTATGGAACGGACGTGGCCGACGCGCTCATCACCCTTTTGGAGCGCGAGAAGCCCGACCACGACGTCTATCACGTGAGCGCCGGACACGCGTGGAGCGTCGAAGCCTGGTGCCGGGCGCTGAAGGGCGCGTTGCCCGCGTTCACGTACCGCATCGCGGATGCGGGCGAGGCCGCCAACGTCGATTATTACGCCCCGCGCGACCGCGCCATCATGTCGGTGGCCCGGCTCGCCGACGAGACCGGTTTCCGGGCCCGTTTCACGCCCGAGGCGGCGGCCGCCGATTACGTGGACTGGATCGGCCGCCACGAGCTTTGGCGCGCGTGAGCGGGGCCGGAGCCCGACTACCGATGGCGGCCGCGTGGGTAATGTTGATGAGCACGTTCAGATACGGATACTGCCATAATCGCTTAGGCGGAGATCGTTCCGCGCTTCGATGCGTATCGATGCAGACAAGCGCGTTGAGTAGAGAGGGTCCATGACTGAAGAAAGCAAAGCCAAGCAACCCGACCAGACGAGCAAGGATTCGAAGACAGACGGAACTGCAGGCACCAAGGATTCGAAATCAGACGGAAATCCAAGCACCAAGGCCGAGAAACAGGAAGGCGGAACGCCAAGGCACGAGGGGCAAAAAATGGTGACGGATAACTATCGGCGGGGCTGGGAGCAGATTTGGAAGAAAAAGGGTTGAAGCGAAGCCACAGCGGGGGCCGGCAATCCGCCGGCAAAAGTCGAGGCCCGCGACAACCGAATTGCCTTGGATCAATTGATCAACACTATCGAGGCCGACGCGCGAGCTTGTGAGCACGAGGATGTTGAAGAGGCCTCGGTGGTGCTCCGAGACCCGATCGCGGTTCCGGCGACGGCCTCAGCTTTGCCGATCGGCGCCAACACGACCCCCGGCCGCGAGCAACCAGACCCGCGTCGAGGGCCGTGCTGGGCCCGCCTGAAGGGCCTCGGCGACGGTCCGCCGGGCGCGCGTTGATCCTCGATGCGCGCGGGGCTCGGATTTCCGATCTTTGCGCTTGGGCCTATTCCCTCGATTCTCCCTTGACAGATTTTCGCTTTTAGGTGTATATGCACGTTATGGGAAAGAAAACGCACGCTCTCGCGCGACCCGGCGCCGTGGATTTGAGCGCATGCGCATGCGCGAACTTGCGCAAGGCCGCGCGCGTGGTGACCCAGGCCTATGACGCGGCGTTGCGGCCGGCCGGCGTCAAGGCCACACAGTTTACCGTGCTGGCAACCTTGTCGATGCGCGGTGAGCTACCGCTCACTCGGTTGGCCGACGCCCTGGTCATGGATCGCACGACCTTGACGCGGAATCTGAAGCCCCTCGCCCGCAAGGGACTTGTCCGTATCGATCACGAAGAGGACCAGCGGGTCCGCCGGATCAGCCTGACCGACGCGGGCAAAGACGTTCTCGCCGGCGCGCTTCCGCTTTGGCGAAAGGCCCAGTCGCGCACCGTCGAATCCCTTGGGCGCGAGCGCTGGTCCGGCTTTCTCGACGATCTGACGGCGACGATGGCCCGCGTCCAGGGCCGGTAATTTTTATTTGCGCAATCACGTGCATATGCACCTATCAAAAGGAAAAAGCGAAATGAACACGATCCGTCGAAAGATTTCCCTGAACGTCGCGGTCTGGGGTGGATTCGCGGCACTCCTGGTCGCGTGGTTCGCGGCCGCCACCATCATCGGCGCCGAGCACGTGCTGGTGAACGAGGGAGGCGCTGTCATCGCGCCGATCGCCATCACGGCCGCCGTCCCCGTGGCCGCGTTCCTGGCGTTCTACGCGCTGTTCCCCGGATTCCGGGGCTTCGTCCTGTCGCACGACATCCGGACGCTCACGATGCTGCACCACTGGCGGGTCATGGGCTTCACCTTCCTGCCGCTCGCCTTCTTCGGCGTGCTGCCCGGGCTGTTCGCTTGGCCGGCGGGGTTCGGCGACGTCGCGATCGGCTTGGCGGCGCCCTTCGTCGTCGCCCGGATCGTCCGCGATCCGGCGTGGGCGACGTCGACGGGGCTGGTGCGGGTTCACCTGCTGGGCCTGCTCGACTTCGCGGTCGCGATCGCGACGGCCGGCCTCGCGGCCGGCGGGTTCCCATCGCTGATCGCGGACGGCGTGACCAGCGCGCCCATGGATGTGTGGCCGCTCAACCTGTTCCCGAGCTTCTTCGTGCCGATCTTCATCATCCTGCACCTGAGCGTGCTTCTCAAAGTCCGTCATTTGCGACAGGCGGCAC
Organism: Rhodospirillales bacterium; assembly: GCA_047514975.1. Taxonomy (GTDB): domain Bacteria; phylum Pseudomonadota; class Alphaproteobacteria; order Rhodospirillales; family JASLLV01; genus JASLLV01. Next base: position 625 of record JAKZXM010000090.1, on the reverse strand, counting down.
GGCATCAGGCCGGCCCGGCGGTCGGAACCGCTTGACCCCGGCCGGCCCGGACCGGCGACGGACCGGCATCCGAATGTCCCGAGCGAGAGTGGCTCCCCTTCCGTCCGGCCTCCAGACCCGTCCCGCGTGGCGGGCCTACTCCAACGGCTTCAGATCGCCGAGCATGGTCGGAATCAACTCCGAGACGGTCGGGTGGATGGGCATGGCGCGCTGGATCACGGTGTAGGGCGCCCCCGTGTACATCACGTTAAGCAACGAGTGGATGATTTCATCGCCGCCGATCCCCAGGATTGCCGCCCCGAGGATCTTCTTGGTCTCGGCATCGACCACGATCTTCATGAACCCCTGGGTCTCGCCGCGCTCGCGCGCGCGCCCGACGCGCGCCATCATCATCTTGCCGATCAACGCCTTGCGGCCCGACTCCCTGACCTCGCGTTCGGTCAAGCCGACCCGACCCAAGGGCGGGTCGATGTAGAGCGCGTAAGCCGTAATGCGGTCGCTGACGCGCCGAGGATCGTCGTCGAACAGGTTCGCGGCGAGGATCTCGAAATCGTTGTAGGAGGTGTGGGTAAACGCGCCCCGGCCGTTGACGTCGCCGATCGCCCAGATTCCCGCGACGTTGGTG
>JAKZXM010000089.1:0-5345 GCA_047514975.1 Rhodospirillales bacterium | reverse complement strand
GGTGAGAATACCGAAACCCATGGCGACGCTGTAGTTGATGCTCAAGTCCATCAGCGCGTGGACCGCCTCGCGGGAGATATGTTCGTAGTGGTCCGTCTCTCCCCTGACGACGCACCCCAAGGCGATGAAGCCGGCGTATCGTTGGGAGGCGGCGCCCAGTTCCATGGCGCGGATCGCGAAGCGGATCGCCGCCGGCACTTCGAACGTACCGGGCACCGAGACCACGTCGTGGGAGACGCCAGCCGCTTCGAGGGCCTCGACCGCGCCCTTCCTCAGGTCCGCGGCGATGTCCTCGTAATAGCTGGCCTCGACGATCAGGATTGTGAGGTTTCCCGCCATTTATTGCTCTCCGGGCGGAATGGGACGCTGCTCGACGACGCTCAGGCCATAGCCTTGCAGCCCGATGATCGTGCGCTTGGTGTTGGAAAGAAGGATCATATCGCGGACGCCGAGATCGAGCAAAATTTGTGCGCCGACGCCGTAATCGCGAAGCTCGCTGCCCTCCGGCCCGTTCGGTTTCCCGTTGCCGGCCGTACTGCGCACCCCGTCCGACAGGCTCGTGGGCCGCGGCTCGCGGATCACGACCACGACCCCGCGGCCGTGCTCTCCGATCATGCGCATGGCGGTGTGCAGCTCGTGAGCCTTTCCCGACGTGCGGTTTCCGAGCACGTCCTCGAGCACGCCGAACGCGTGCATGCGCACCAGGACGGGTTCGTCGGTGGTGATGTCGCCCTTCACGAGGGCGACGTGTTCGGCATAGGCCACTTTGTTGATGTAGACAACCATTTGGAACGTCCCGCCGTAGGCGCTGTCGAGGGTGGACGTCACCAGCGGCTCGACGATCCGGTCGTGGCTGAGGCGATAGGCGATGATGTCGGCGATCGCGCCCAGCTTGAGTTCGTGGCGGCGCGCGAACGCGACGAGATCGGGCATGCGGGCCATGGTCCCGTCGTCGTTCATGATCTCGCACACCACGCCCGACGCATTGAGGCCGGCGAGGCGGGCGATGTCGACCGCCGCTTCCGTGTGCCCGGCGCGCACGAGGACGCCGCCGTCGCCTGCCGCCAGCGGGAAAACGTGGCCCGGCATCACGAGGTCGTCCTTCCCTTTGGCAGAGTCGGTCGCGACCGCGATCGTGTGGGCACGATCGCCCGCCGAGATGCCGGTGCTGACGCCTTCGCGGGCTTCGATGGAAACCGTGAACGCCGTCCTGTGGCGCGAGGCGTTGTGCTGGGGCATCAGCGGCAATTCGAGCCCGTCGACCCGATCAGAGGTCAGCGCCAGGCACACCAGGCCGCGACCGTTCTTGGCCATGAAGTTGATGGCTTCCGGCGTCGCCATCTGGGCGGCGATGACGAGATCGCCCTCGTTTTCGCGGCCCTCGTCGTCGACGAGGACGAACATCCGCCCGTTGCGGGCTTCGTCGATGATCTCTTCGATCGGCGATAGATTTTCTTGTCTGTTCACGACCGTTCCTCGAGCAGCCGCGCAAGATAGCGCGCCAGAACGTCGATTTCCAGGTTGACCGCGTCGTCCACGGCGTGCGCGCCAAGTACGGTGGCGGCGCGCGTATGGGCGATGACGTTGACGCCGAAGCGGCGGCCATCGACCGCGTTCACGGTCATCGAAACGCCGTCGATCGCCACTGCGCCCTTGGGCGCGATGAAGCGGGCGAATTCGGCCGGCGATTCGAGATCGAGGCGAAGCGAATCGTCCACGGGCATCGCCGCGATCACCCGTGCGATCCCGTCGATGTGCCCGAGCACGATGTGCCCGCCTAGCTCGTCGCCCGCCTTGAGGGGACGTTCCAGGTTGACGCGCGTGCCATTGGTCCACCCGCCCAGCGTCGTCTTCGCGCGGGTCTCGGCGGATGCGGCCACCGCGAACCACCCTGGCCCCTTGTCGACGACGCTGAGGCACGCGCCCGAACACGAGATCGAGGCGCCGATGGCGATCTCGGCCGTATCCATTCCGGTCGTGATCTCGATGCGCCCGTCGGCGCGATCGTCGATGACGCGAACCTCGCCGATCTCGGTGACGATTCCGGTGAACATTCCGTCCGCCTCAGGTTTCGCGCCGGTAGTGCTCGACGACGTCCGACTCGACGCCGGCGAGAAACGTGCGCACGAACCGCGGGGCGTCCCCGAGACGCTCGATCCCGATGGGGCCGGCCGCGGGCACGCCGTCTCCACCGATCATACTCGGCGCTCGGAACCAGGCAACGCGGTCCACGAGGTCCGCGAGCAAAAACGATGCCGCCAGCGTGCCGCCCCCTTCGACCAGCACCCGGGTCAGGCCGCGGCCGGCAAACTCCCGCACCGTGCAGGCGAGATCGGGCGAGCCGTCGACGGGCGGTAATTCGATCACTTCGACGCCGGCGTCGCGGTAGACGCGCGTGCGTTCGGCCGCGTTGCCGGCGATCGTCACCAGCCATGTGGGAAATCGGCGCGCCTCGGTGACGAGGTGGCGCTCCGGCGGCAGCCGCAAGCGTCCGTCAAGCACGATTCGCAACGGTGATCGCTCCTCCATTCCCGGCAACCGGCACGTCAGGCGCGGATCATCGGCCAGCGCGGTGCCGCTGCCGACGACGACCGCATCGAAGGACGCGCGCAAGGCGTGCGCCGCGGCGCGGGCTGGCGCGCCTGTGATCCAACGGCTTTCGCCGTCACCGGTGGCGATCCGGCCGTCGAGGCTGGACGCGAGCTTAAGCGTGATCAGCGGGCGCCCGGCCGTCTCGCGCAGGACGTAGCCCTCGTTGACGATCCGAGCCTCGTCGTCGCAGACCCCCGTCACGATCTCGACCCCAGCCGCCTCGAGGCCGGAGATCCCGGCGCCGGCCACCCGCGGGTCGGGGTCCTCGATGGCGACCACGGCGCGCCGAATTCGGGCCGCGACCAAGGCGTCGGTGCACGGCGGCGTCTCGCCGTGATGGCAGCATGGCTCGAGGCTCAGATAAGCGGTTGCGCCCTCGGCCCGCGCGCCGGCGCGGCGAAGCGCCTCGGTCTCCGCGTGCGGCCGGCCCCCCGGTTGCGTCCAGCCCCTTCCGACCACGTGACCGCCCGCTTCCGGCGGGGCCACCAGGACACAGCCCACGGCCGGGTTGGGCCAGGCGTTGCCCAGTCCTCGGCGCGCAAGGGCCAGCGCGGCCCGCATGTGGTGGGCGTCACTGGCGGACGGTTTCGTCGCCACCGAGCCGTTCCACGAAATCCTCGAAATCCTTGGCTTCGCGGAAATTCCGGTAGACGGAGGCGAAGCGCACGTAGGCCACCGGGTCGAGGTCGGCGAGCACCTCCATAACCGCCCCGCCGATGACCTTGGACGAGATTTCGGTCTCGCCGAGGCTTTCCAGGCGCCGCTGGATCCCGTTGACGATCCGTTCGATCCGTTCCGGCTCCACCGGTCGCTTGCGGAGCGCAATCATCAGCGAGCGGGTCAGCTTCTCACGGTCGAAGGGAACCTTCTCGGAATCTTTCTTGATTACCGTGAGCTCGCGAAGCTGGACCCGTTCGAAGGTCGTGAACCGCGAGCCGCAGGCGGGGCAATAACGGCGCCGGCGGATCGACGCGTTCTCCTCGGTGGGGCGCGAGTCCTTCACCTGGGTTTCATTATCGTGACAAAAGGGACACCGCATGGGAACCGCCCGTCACATTCCGGCGTAGACGGGAAACCGCTCGCAAAGCGCGGCCACCTTGGCGCGAACCGCGTCCTCGACGGCGCCGTTTTCGTCGCGGTTCCGGGCCAGGCCGGATAGCGTCTCGGCAATCAGTTTCCCCACTTCGCGGAACTCGGCCGGCCCGCACCCGCGCGTCGTCGTCGCCGGGGTGCCGAGGCGCAGGCCCGACGTCACGGTCGGTTTCTCGGGATCGAACGGGATTGCGTTCTTGTTGCAGGTGATCGCCGCCCTTTCCAGCGACGCCTCGGCGTCCTTGCCCGTAAGGCCCTTGGGCCTCAGGTCCACGAGCATGAGGTGGGTGTCGGTGCCGCCCGAGACGATCTCGAAACCGTCCTCGGCCAGGATGCCGGCGAGGACCTTGGCGTTGTCGACGACCGATTTCGCGTACGCCCCGAACTCGGACCTCAGCGCTTCTCCGAGGGCGACCGCCTTGGCGGCGATGACGTGCATCAGAGGACCGCCCTGAAGCCCGGGAAAGACCGCCGAGTTTATTCGTTTCGCAAGCTCGGCGTCGTTGGTCAGGATCATGCCGCCGCGCGGGCCGCGCAGGGTCTTGTGCGTGGTCGTGGTGACAACGTGGGCGTGCGGGAACGGGCTCGGGTGGATGCCGGCGGCGACGAGGCCCGCGAAATGCGCCATGTCGACCACGAATAGGGCGTCGACCGCGTCGGCGACGGCGCGAATGCGCGCGAAGTCGATGATCCGCGAGTAGGCGGAACCGCCGGCGACGATCAGCTTCGGCCGATTCTCGCGCGCCAGGCGCTCGATCTCGTCGGTGTCGATAAGGCCGTCCTCGGGGCGCACACCGTACTGGACGGCGTTGAACCACTTGCCCGACATGCTGGGCCGGGCGCCATGGGTCAGGTGCCCGCCGGCGGCCAACGACATGCCCATGAAGGTGTCGCCGGGGTCCAGGAGCGCGAGATACACGGCGCCGTTCGCCTGGGCGCCCGAATGGGGCTGAACGTTCGCGAAGGCGCAGCCGAACAGCCGCTTGGCGCGTTCGATCGCGACGCTTTCGGCGACATCGACGAACGCGCAGCCGCCGTAATAACGGCGCCCCGGGTAGCCTTCGGCATATTTGTTGGTCATGACCGAGCCTTGCGCCTCGCGGACCGCCTTCGAGACGATGTTCTCGGACGCGATGAGTTCGATCTGGTTCCTCAGGCGGTCCGCCTCGCCGCGGATCGCAGCGGCGATCTCGGGGTCTGCCGCCGCCAACGATTCGGTGAAGAAGGTATCGTCGGTGCGCGCTGCGCGGTCGATTCCGACAACGGCCATGGCGAGGCGTTCCCTATGCCGGTGGAACGGCGGCGAGCTTCGAGACACGCGGGACGTGCCGGCCGCCCTCGAATTCCGTCCCCAGAAAGACGCGTAGGCAATCGCGGGCCACTTCCGCCTCGATCGTCCGCGCGCCGAAGCAAATGACGTTCGCGTCGTTGTGCTCGCGGCACTGGCGGGCGCCGAGGGTGTCGTGAACGAGTGCCGCGCGGATTCGCGGATGGCGGTTGGCGGCGATGCTGATGCCGATGCCGCTTCCGCACACGAGGACCCCGCGCGCCGCCCGCCCGGTGGCGAGTGCCTCGTTCATGGCGTCGGCGTAGTCCGGGTAATCGACGGGATCGGTGCCGTCCGTTCCGAGATCGAGCACCGGGCAGCCACGCTCGCCGAG
>JAKZXM010000088.1:0-2922 GCA_047514975.1 Rhodospirillales bacterium | reverse complement strand
GCCGGAACCAGCGTGTCCTTGTGGCCGTAGAGCACCGGAACCCGGTCGCCCACCGCCTGGATCGTGCGCTTGATGTGGTCGAAGTCGGTCGGCACGTCCTTGATGACCTCGACCGGGGCCACGTCGAGGATGCGGCTCATGAAATCGGGCGAGAGCGAGAAGTGCGAGAGGTGCGATAGGTTGTAGACCATCATCGGCAAGGGCACCGCTTTCGCCACCTCCTTGAACCGCTCGAGCACCTTGGATTCGGACGAATCGTAGATCTGCGGCTGGCCCAGCGCGATGCCCGAGGCCCCGGCCTCGGCCGCGATCTCGGCACGGCGGATGCATTCGCCGGTCGGGGTGCGCGTGACGTGCACGAAGTAGGGAATCCGCTCCCCCACCGTGGCGGCCACGGTCTCGGTCACCTGGCGTAGCTCGTCGTCGTCCAGCGCATAGCCCTCGCCGTTGCACCCGGCGATGAGCATGGTGTCCACCTTGACCACGTCGAGGTGATAGCGAAGCACGTCGGCATACCAGTCCAGCCGCAGCTCGCCGTTCTCGTCGAACGGCGTGACCGGGGCGGGCGAGTGGATCTGGCCGCGAAATCGGGACTGCGTATAGGTCTTGTCGAAAGCCATGGCCCTGGCCCTTTCGTTGTGCGATGCGAGGCCCGCGTGAATCGGATCGGCGGCGCGCAGGGCGGCACCCGCCCAAGGGCGCGCGCCGATCCGGTTACGCTATGTCCGGGGCCGATGCTTGTCAATCGGGCGGACGGGAAAAAGGACGCGCCACCAAGGGCTTGCGCAATCGCAGCGAGCAGGTTCGCAGCCCAGGTCCGGGGGCGGCAGGGCGCGCCCGGGCGTTTGCAATGGCGCGGCCGAGACGTTATCGTTCGCGAACCATTGCGCACCGGGCCCACGCGGGAGCAATTCACCGGTCGCGTAAGGTCCAGAACATCTCTCCGGGAGGTCCGAAAAAAATGGCCGGTCTCGCAGTGTCCGCCACCACCTTTTCCTACATGTGGACCCATTCCGCCAAGGACGCATTCATACACCTCGCGGACATGGGCTACAAGACCTTCGAGCTTCTGCTTTTCCCGCCGCACTGCTGGCCCGCCGACATGACGAGCGCCGAGCGCGGCGAGATCAAGACCGTGCTCGAAGACCGCGGGCTTCGGGTGACCTCGTTCTGCTATCCGCTGATGGACAACAACCCGAACTCGCCGTGCAAGCACATGCGCGCCTACACCAAGGACCGCTATCGCGAGATCATCGACTTCGCGGGCGAGCTCGGGTGCCGCAACGTCTGCATCATCCCGGGCGTGGTGACGAAACTGATCGATCCACCGTTCGAGTGGGCCCGGGATTGGTTCGTCGAGGCGCTCGACGAGCTCGGCCAGCACGCCCAGGGCGTCGGCGTCGATCTCGCGGTCGAGAACGTCCCCTTCGCGTTGTTGCCGACGGTGGACCAGTGCCTGGACGCGATCGAGAGATGCGGGCGCGACAACGTCGGCATGAACTACGACGTCTGCAACGCGGTCTGCGTCAAAGAGGATCCGGCCGACGGCATCCGCAAGATCGGCAAGGACCGGCTTTGCAACGTCCACATTTCGGACACGCCCCGGGACAAGATGCTGCACGCGCGGATTGGGACGGGCGTCGTCGACCCGGCGCCCATAGCCAAGGCGTTGAACGAGATCGGCTACGAAGGGCACACGGTGATCGAGATCATCACCGACTTGCAGATCGCGGGGAACGACCCCGACCAGGATTTGATCGTCAGCAACCAGATTCTCGCCGAAAGCGGCTGGCAGCCGCTGGCGGCGTAGGCAGCGGTTCGACCGCCGAGCAAGGAGATAGGGAAAATGAAAACGTTTCGCGGCAGCTACACCGTCATGTTGACGCCGTTTACCGAGGATGGCTCGGCGGTGGACGAAAAGGCGCTCCGCCGCTTCGTCGACTGGCAGGTCGACAACGGCGTTCCGGGGCTCATTGCGCTCGGCTCGACCGGCGAATTCCTGAGCGTGACGGAAGACGAACGGACCCAGATCATCTCCGCCGTCGTCGAACAGACGGCGGGGCGCATTCCGGTTCTCGCCGGCACCATGAACGCCCACACGCCGACGGCGGTTAAGTACTCGAAGGAGGCCGAGGCGCTCGGCGCCGACGGGTTGATGATCATCTCGCCCTACTACTACACCCCGACCGAGGACGAGATCTTCGCCTACTACGCCGCCATCTCGGAAGCGGTCTCGATCCCGATCATGCTCTACAACAACCCCTTTACCTCGAAGGTGGACCTCTCGCCCGCCCTCGTGGCGCGGATGACGAAATCGCTCGAAAACATCCGCTACATCAAGGAATCGAGCGGCGACCTGACTCGGGTGCAGACCATCCGCGAGCTTACCGACGACGTGATGACGGTGTTCGCCAGCATCTTCTACGAGGGCTTCCTGCTGGGCTCGAAGGGCTGGGTCTCGCCCCAGGGCAACTATCTCCCGCGCCAGTCGGCCGATTTCTTCAATCTCATGTTCGAAGGCCGGATGGCCGACGCGCACCGGCTCGCCAAGATCTTCCAGGCCATCGACTCGATCCAGGCCGAGGGCCACCCGATGTATGGCCACCAGGACTACGGCAAGGTGTTGTGCCGCATGGTGGGACAGCCGATCGGCGAGGTGCGCGCGCCGCACATGCCGATCCGCAAGCTGGGCGAGGAAGGCAAGGAAAAGCTCGCGCGGCTGCAAAAGCTGCTCGAGGACGCGGGCGCCCTGATCACCGAGAAGGCCGCCTGACGAGAGCCGCGCACCGGGGCGCCGTCTTCGGTGCGATAAAGGGCGTAACCGTATGGACGTCCGTTACGGACGTCCGCGCGCGAGCGTTTCCCACTCGGCAGCGGAATCCACGTAGCGGCGGTGAAATTCCGCGAGAGTCGGATCGCCCG
>JAKZXM010000087.1:0-5241 GCA_047514975.1 Rhodospirillales bacterium | reverse complement strand
GGCTCGCGCCGAGGGTTCCCGCCGATCGCATCATCGTGTCCGAAAGCGGAATCGAGGGCGCGGACGATATGGCGCGCCTGGCCGACGCCGGCGTCCGGTGTTTCCTCGTGGGCGAGGCCCTGATGCGAAGCGAGGACGTGGAAGCGGCGACCCGCGAGCTCGTCTCCGCACTGGTCGCCCAGGAACGGGTCTGACGCCGTGGCGAAGCTCACCCACGTCGACCGCGAAGGGCGCGCGCGCATGGTCGACGTCTCGAACAAGCGCGCGAGCGCGCGCACGGCGAGTGCCAAGGGAACCGTCTTCCTCCGGCCCGAGACGGTGAAGCTGATCGCGGGCGGCAAGGCGAAGAAAGGCGACGTGCTCGGTGTCGCCCAGCTCGCCGGCATCATGGCCGCGAAACGGACCTCGGACCTGATTCCGCTCTGCCACCGGTTGGATCTCGATTCGGCGACGGTCGATCTGGTATGCGATCCCGAACGCGGCGCCGTCGAGATCACGGCGCGTTGCAGGACGCGCGGGCGGACCGGTGTCGAGATGGAGGCCCTGACCGCCGTTTCGGTTGCGGCGCTGACCGTCTACGACATGGTCAAGGCCGTGGACCGCAGCGCGAGGATCGGCGACATCCGCTTGGTGCAGAAGTCGGGCGGCAAGTCGGGAACCTTCGAGGCGTCATGAGGGTCCGATGATCTCGGTCGAGGACGCACTCGAACGGGTGCTTTCCGACTTGCCCGTGATGCCGCCCGAGCAGGTGTCGCTGAGCGATGCGCTTGGACGGGTCCTGGCGGACGACGTGGCGTCGCGCCGGATCCAGCCGCCGGCCGACGTTTCCGCGATGGACGGGTACGCGGTTCGGGCCGCCGACGTGGCCGCGGTCCCGGCGCGGCTCCGCCAAATCGGCGAATCGGCGGCCGGCAAAGGGTTCGCGGGCACCGTCGGCGCGGGCGAGACGGTCCGCATCTTCACCGGCGCGCCGCTGCCGGCGGGCGCCGACGCGGTCGTTATCCAGGAGCTCGCCGATTCGGACGGCTCGACCGTCACCACCCGCGAAGGCGTTCCCCCCGGGAGGTACGTTCGCCCCCGGGGGCTCGACTTCAATGAGGGTGACGTGCTGCTTCGCGCCGGCACGATGCTCGGCTCGCGCGCCGTGGGGCTGGCGGCCGCCATGAACGTGCCGTGGATCAACGTCCGCCGCCGGCCGCGGATCGCCATCCTCGCCACCGGCGACGAATTGGTGATGCCCGGAGAGCCCGTCGGTCCCGATCGGATCCTGAGTTCGAACGGCCTCGCGCTCGGCGGGTTCGTGACGGGTCTTGGCGCCGATCCCCTCGACCTCGGCATTGCTGGCGATGACGCGGAATCGCTGGCAGACGGCCTTTCGGCGGCCCGCGGCGCCGACATGCTGGTGACCATCGGCGGCGCTTCGGTCGGCGATCACGACCTTGTCCGCGACGCGCTGGCCGCGCAAGGGTTGGAGCTCGATTTCTTCCGAATCGCCATGCGCCCCGGAAAACCGCTTGTTTTCGGCCGCCTGGGAGCGATGCCGGTGCTCGGCCTTCCCGGCAATCCCGTCTCGGTGGGCGTCACCGCGATTATTTTTCTCGGGCCCGCGATTCGCGCCATGCTCGGCATGTCGCGTGCGCTCGCGGCCACCGGCTCGGCGCGGCTGGGCCGCGATCTCGCCGCCAACGATCAGCGCCAGGACTACCTTCGCGCGGCCTTGCGCCGCGACGACGACGGCACCTTCGTCGCGACGCCGTTCGAGGCGCAGGACAGCTCCATGCTGGCGCTGTTTGCGGCCGCCGAGTGTCTCGTGGTCCGGGCGCCGTTCGCCGAACCCGCCCGCGCCGGCGCCTGGGTGTCCATCATTCCCCTCGGCGAGGGCGCGAATCCCGTCTGAGGCGCGCGGTGGCGCGGGTTCGCCGGTGCGGATGCCGACATCCGCCCGACCGGTCGATTTTCCCCTTGACCCCTCGGAAGAACCAAACTAGAACATGTGTATTCGTTTTCATTTTGTTCTATATCTGGTAGGCGCAGTTATCAGCCACCGCAACAGCATGGAATGATCGGGCCTTGCGGCGCCGGCGTGGGATGCGGGGCCCCGGCAACGCTAGGAGTAAGGTTCAGATGTTGACGCGCAAGCAGTACGAGCTTCTCGTCTATATAGACGCACGTCTCAACGAAACCGGGATTTCGCCGTCGTTCGACGAAATGAAGGATGCGCTCGGCTTGCGTTCCAAATCCGGCATCCACCGACTGATCACGGGATTGGAGGAACGCGGGTTCGTCCGCCGCCTGCCCCATCGCGCCCGGGCGCTCGAGGTCCTGCGGCTTCCCGACTACGCCGATCCGCGCCAGCGCGCGGCGGCGGCGGATGCGGCGTCGAATGTGGTTCAAGGTGGATTCGGGCGCCGGCCCGTGCCGATCGAATCGGGGCGCGAGTCGATCGCCGAAGTGCCCCTGTTGGGCCGGATCGCGGCGGGGACGCCCATCGAAGCGCTGCGCGATGAATCGAAAACCGTGGACGTGCCGGCGGGCCTGTTGGGCGCCGGCGAGCACTACGCCCTCGAGGTGGAGGGCGATTCCATGATCGACGCCGGAATCCACGACGGTGACACCGTGGTCATCCGACGCGCCGATGTGGCCAAAAACGGAAGCATCGTCGTCGCCCTCGTCGACGAAAACGAGGTGACCCTGAAACGGCTCCGCCGCAAGGGTCATTCCATCGCCCTCGAGCCCGCGAGCAAGGCGTACGAGACGAGGATATTCGGACCCGACCGGGTCAAGGTTCAAGGTTGCCTGGTAGGTCTGATGCGCCGCTACTGAGCGGTCCGCCGATCGGGCGCTAGCGCGGCCGAAGGACCCACGGCCGGTCGCCGCGGCTCCGGTTCACGCTTTCGACGCGAATGTTCGCGGCGTCGCCTTCGCCCAGCCAGATCGCGTGCGCGCCGTTCCGCCACAGATCGAACCGGTCGACCACGATCCGCGCCTTGGGACACGGCGTGCGCTCACGACCACGTCGGCGACCCAGCAGTCCTCGAGCAGCGCTTGCGCACTTCGGACCAGCGCCACCGTCCGCGCGTGGGAGCGGTAAATGCAGCCGAGCGAATCGCACCGCAGCCGGCCGTCGGCGCTGGTCCCCGGCGCCGGCCACGCGAGCGCCGGTTCCTCTTGACCCGATCTTCGCGTCCAGACGTCGCGCACGAACCGGGACGAACGGGTCGACGATACCGCGAGGCGCCCGTCCGCCGAGCGGACCGCCATGAGGTTGCCGTCGGCATCGACCAGGATGTCCGGCGGCTGCGCGAGCATCACCGACGCCAGGCCCAAGGCGACAACGGGCGCGCCCAGCCGGCGCCAGCGGGTGCGCCACAGGCACAGCCACAGGCCGCCGATCGCGATTATGCCCAGTCCCCAGGTCGGCATGGCGGGAATAAAGGCGACCGCGCCCGGCCAGCCGGCCACCGTTTCGGCGACATCGATGATGATCGCGATCCCCCAGCCCATGGGCGCCAGCGCCGCGGCCTCAAGCCCGAACGGCATCAGGGCGTACGCGGCCACCGCCCACGGCATCACCCACAGCGCGGTGATCGGAACGGCGACGAGGTTCGCGGCCAAACCGTATGCCGCAAGCCGATTGAAGTGGAAGAGCGCAAACGGCGCGGTCGCCGCCCCGGCGACGATGGTGGTCAACGCGACGCCGCCCAAATACAGCAGCGCGCGGCGCGCCCACGACGATGAACCGCGGTCCGTATACGTGCGCCGCGCCCGGATCGCCTCGTAGACGGCGATCAGCGCGACGACGGCCGCGAACGAGAGCTGGAAGCTTGCCCCCAGCAGGCTTTCCGGCCGAAAGACGAGAATGACGGCGGCCGCCCATGCGACGAGGCGCATGGTGAGCCCGCGACGGTCGAGAAGCACGCCCACGAGGACGAGACCGACCATGAGGAACGCGCGCTGCGTCGGAACCGTGGCGCCGGCGCAAACGGCGTAGGCGAACGCGCCCGCGATGGCGCCGCCGGCAGCCCACTTCTTGATGGGCTGGCGAAGCGCCAAGCGCGGAATCAGGGCGAGGCCGGCGCGTATGCCGAAAAAGAGGATTCCGGCCACCAAGCCGATATGAAGCCCCGATATGGCGAGCAGGTGGGCGATCCCGGAATCCCGAATCGCACCCATGAGGGACGCCGGGATGGCGCCTCGCATTCCCGTCATCAGCGCCGCGGCGATGGCTCCTTCGGGACCGTCGAGACCGGCGGTCACGCGCCGAGACACCGTTTGCCGCAACCGGGCGAGTTTTATGCGCACATCGTCGCTCGAAGCCGCCGCCTCGAGGCGCGCCGATCCCATGGAGAACCCGTAGGCGCCCAGCCCATTGAAGAAAGACCGTCTTTGGAAATCGAACGCGCCGGGCGCCGCCGGCGGCGACGGCGGCGAGAGCACGGCAAGGACCCTTATCCGCATCCCTGGGGCCAGGGGCGGTTGGCGTCCACCCAGCCTGATACGAACCGTCTTCGGGGTTTCGGCGTCCCCGAGCCGATCGATCTCGAGTTCGTCGACGATAACGCGGACGGCGTTGCCCAGCGATTCGACCGCGGTGACGCGACCGGCGACCTCGACCGGCCCCAGGCGCTCGGCGAGAATCGGTTCGGCGACGCGCGCCGTCCGCCATTGGACGACCATAAACCCGAGGACAAGCGAGGCGAGCGCGCCGGAGACGATCGCAACGTGCGCGGTACGCCGGAAGACGGCCGCCCCGGCGGCCACCGTGACCAGCCCGGCGGCGCCGAGCCAGTACGGAGGTTCCGAGGGCAACGCGAAATAGAGGGCGACGCCCGAGCCGAGAAAGACCGAAAGCCCAAGCGCCCACCGCTCGCGTTCCGCGGCCAGGCACGTGCCGACGAGCCCCGCCGATGCCCGAAACGCTCGCGCCGCGAGTGCCGCGGGGCGCGAGGCCAAGCGCCCTTCCGACCACGTTCGAGGCAAACGCTGTAGCTGCACGGTCCAGGGGTTTGTGTTACACGACGGGCGCCGACGAGCCTTCGCGGCTCGAATCGCCGGAATTCACTGTAGCAGAACGGGTCATGGCGGTCGTCACCCGGTTTGCGCCCTCGCCCACTGGAATCCTCCACATTGGAGGGGCGCGCACCGCTTTGTTCAACTGGTTGTTCGCGCGCCACCACGCGGGCGGCCGGTTCGTCCTTCGCATCGAGGACACCGACCGCGCGCGCCCCCCCGACGAGGCCA
>JAKZXM010000086.1:0-3697 GCA_047514975.1 Rhodospirillales bacterium | reverse complement strand
GATCTGCGACCACTCGACGCCGATCGTCCATCAGATCCCGGAGCCTGCGCAGTTCGCCCGCCAGGTTTCGACCCTCGGCCTGGGTAACGGCCACCAGATCGTGGTTTACGACCGCTCGGGCACCTACTGCGCGGGCGCCCGCGCGTGGTGGATGTTCCGCGTCTTCGGCCACGAAAACGTGGCCCTTCTCGACGGCGGCATGACGAAATGGCTGGCGGAGGGACGCCCCATCGAGGCGGGCGGCGCGACACCGGTGCCCGCGAACTTCACGGCGCGCATGAACCCCGGCCTCGTGCGCGGCTTGGCGGACATGCTGGCGAATCTGGAGACCGGGGCCGAGCAGGTTGTGGATGCGCGCAACGCCGACGCCTTCGCGGGGCGCGAATCGGAGCCCTGGGGCGTCAAGAAGGACGGCCACATTCCCGGCAGCGTCCATCTTCATGGCGTCCGCCTGGTGGATCGCGAACGCGGTTGCACGCTTCGCTCCGCGGACGAGATCGCGGCCGCCTTCACGGGCGCCGGGGTCGATCTCGCCAAGCCCGTCGCCGTCAGTTGCGGTTCGGGCGTCATCGCCGGGCTCGGCGCCTTCGGGCTCTATCTTTTGGGTCATGAGAACGTGCCCGTCTACGACGGCTCGTGGGCCGAATGGGGCGCCGCCGACGAGGCCCCGGCCGAGACCGGCGGCGCGTGAGCGCGGGCGGGTCCCGGCCCATGGCTCCGATCCGACAAACCTGATAACTTGCCGGTCCGAGCGATCTCCGTCCGGTCCCTGCGACGGCGGCGGAACACGCGGACCACAGCGATCGGCCGCTCGCGGCGGCGGAGGCCCATGTCCAAACCGCTGGCCATTTCCGCCCTCGTTGTTGCCCTGCTCGCCCCCATTGCCGCGGGTGCCGCGGGTGCCGCGGAAGCGGACGAGCGCCCCGTGATTGTACTCACCCTCGCCGACGCCGTCGGCCCGGCGACCAGCGATTACGTCGCCCGAGGCGTGACCGAGGCCGCCGAACAGGGCGCCGGCCTTGTCGTCCTTCGCATGGACACGGCCGAGATCCTGTCGGGCAATTCCCAGGTCCTGCATCTTCGCTACATCAGCGCGCTGCACGACATCGCCGGCGAGCGAAGCTCGACCATCGTCTTCCCGCTGCCCATCGAGTTTCTGGGGGCCCTGCGCCCGGCCGGCGCCACCGGGGACAGCGGAAGCTGACGCCCGCGCACCACCCCGGGCCGCGGTCCCGGGCCGCCTCGTAGCCCGCCATGTCGACCCGGGCGCGCAAGATCGAATGCGTCATCACCACCATGGAGATGACGGAGCCGCCGAGCGCGCCGCCGCCGCCGGTCCCGCTGATCTCGCGGCTCGCCCTGATGCGCGCCGAGCGCCCGAGCGTTCCCTTTTATCGATTCCTGTACAACACCGTCGGCGACGCGTGGCTGTGGTACGAACGCCGCCTGATGGACGACGCGGCGCTCGGCGCCGTCATCCACGACGAGGGTGTCGAAATCTACGTGCTTTACGTCGGCGGTGTACCCGCGGGCTACGGCGAGATCGATCGGCGCCGGGAACCCGATATCGAGATCGCCTATCTCGGCCTTGTGCCCGACTTCATCGGCCGCGGCTTGGGGCGCTACCTCATGCGTTGGACCGTGGACCAGGCGTGGACCTACGGGCCTGAGCGGGTCTGGGCCCACACCTGCAACCTCGACCATCCGCGCGCGCTCAGCATGTACCAGCGCACCGGTTTCGTGCCCGTGCGTCAGGAACGGGTGCTCATCGACGATCCCAGACTTTCGGGCGCCTTCGGCTGAGCGCCCGAGCGACAACGCCCTGGCCCGGCTCGGACGCGGCTGCCAATATGACGTCTTCGCACGTGCCACTCACCGACAGAGCATCCCGCCCATGAAGAAGGAAACCCGCATCGTCAACGCCGGACGCGACCCCGGGTCCAACTACGGCATCGTCAACCCGCCGGTTTATCACGCCTCGACGGTCATCTTCCCGACGGTCGCGGCCCTCGAATCGAGCGAGAATTCGCCTTTCGAGGGGGTCCGCTACGGGCGGTACGGGACGCCGACGACCCAGGCTTTCGAGGTCGCGGTCGCCGCCCTCGAAGGGGGCGAGCGATGCGTCTCGTTGCCGTCTGGCCTCGCGGCCATCGCGTGTGCGCTGATCGCCTTTTTGAAGTCGGGCGACCACGTGCTCGTCAGCGACAACGTCTACGGGCCGACGCGCGCACGCTTGTGCGACGGGGTGCTAAAGGACTTCGGCGTAGAAACCACCTACTACGATCCGATGATCGGGGCCGGTATCGCCGATCTGCTGCGCGCGGAGACGAAAGTGGTCTTCGTCGAGGCACCAGGTTCAATCACCTTCGAAGTCCAGGACATCCCCGCGATCGCGGCCGCCGCGCACGCTGCCGGCGCCACCGTGATCGCGGACAATACCTGGAGCGGCGGGCTCTACTTCCAGCCGTTCGAGCACGGGGTCGACGTCTGCGTCCACGCCGCCACCAAGTACATCGTCGGCCACTCGGATGCCATGCTGGGCGCGGTGATCACGACCGCCGAGCTTTACGAACGGGTCAAATCGACCGCCGTCCGGCTCGGTTACGCGGCCGGTCCCGACGACTGCTACTTAGGCCTTCGGGGGCTGCGCAGCATCGCCGCCCGGCTGCCGTGCCACCAGGAAAACGGCCTTACGATCGCGCACTGGATCGCTGAGCGGCCCGAGGTCGAGCTGCTTTTGCATCCGGCCTTTCCGAGCTGTCCCGGACACGAGATTTGGAAACGCGATTTTACAGGAAGTTCAGGGCTTTTCGGACTTGTCTTAAAAAACTGCTCGAAGAACGCCGTAACCGCCATGCTGGACGGGATGGAGCTTTTCGGCATGGGGTTCAGCTGGGGCGGGTTCGAAAGCCTGATGGTTCCCACCTACCCGAGCCGGTCGCGTACCGCGACCCATTGGCCGCATGCGGAACCGGGACTTCGCATCCACGTGGGTCTCGAGCACCCCGACGACCTGATCGTGGATCTGGACAAGGGATTCGCGCGCCTGAACCGGGCCGCGTGAGAAATTAGCGCGCGAATCGGCGCCTCCGGGAGGTCATCCGATTGACTTGCTCTGAGAAATCGGCCGAATTGTTACGCTTCGACGCGATGGAGTCGAAACCATGAGCGATATTGCGGACCCGGCGTTTGCCGCGGTGGCGGACGCCATTCGATTCGACGACAGCGGCCTCGTTCCCGCGATCGCCCAGCAGCACGATTCGGGCGAGGTTTTGATGCTGGCCTGGATGAACGCCGACGCGATTGCCGAAACCATGCGCACGCGCCAGGTTTGTTACTGGTCGCGATCGCGCGCCAGGCTTTGGCGCAAGGGCGAAACATCGGGCCACACCCAGGCGCTCAAGGATCTTCGCTGGGACTGCGACGCCGATGCGCTGCTGGTGCTGGTCGACCAGACGGGCGTGGCCTGCCACACCGGACGGCGAAGCTGTTTCTTCAACGCCCTTCGCGACGGAACCCCGGCCGTGATCGCGGAAGTCGTGATCGCGCCCGGGGCGGCGCGCGACTGACGCGACCATGGGCGGGCGGAAAGCACGCGGCGGCGTCGCCATCGCGGCCGCGGTCACGATCCTGTGGGCGGGCCTGACGCACGCGGCGAAGTCGGACACCGTGACGGTCTTCGCCGCCGCCAGCACCA
>JAKZXM010000085.1:0-15065 GCA_047514975.1 Rhodospirillales bacterium | reverse complement strand
CTATAGTCTCGCCGCGAGAACCCGAGGTCGTCGCGAGACCGACGTACCATGAGCCGAAATCAAGGGGATTCCGGGCCCGGCCCGCGGCCGCGCACGAAACGGGAATCGGTTTCCACGACCGAGGTCGCGAATTTCCTGCGTCAACACCCCGGGTTCCTCGAAGACAATCCCGAACTCCTCGAACACCTGACCCCGCCGGCGCGATGGACGGGCGACGGCATCGTCGACATGAACCACTACATCCTCGATCGTTTGCGCGGCGAAGTCGACAACCTGCGTAGTTGCGCCATGGACCTGATCGACACCGTCCGCACGAATCTCTCCGGCCAGACCAGGACCCACAGCGCGGTGCTTGCGCTGGTGGCGGCCGACGGGTTGGATCATCTGGTGCGCACGGTCCGCGACCATCTGCCGCTCATTCTCGACGTGGATGCCGTCGCGTTG
The DNA here is from genome assembly GCA_047514975.1 of Rhodospirillales bacterium. Classification (GTDB taxonomy): domain Bacteria; phylum Pseudomonadota; class Alphaproteobacteria; order Rhodospirillales; family JASLLV01; genus JASLLV01. Next base: position 14,621 of record JAKZXM010000085.1, on the reverse strand, counting down.
GGCTTCGAGCCGCCGTCGGCGCCCATTCCGGCCCTGGTCGGGCCCGATTTCCAGCGCTTGCCCAAAGGGTGCATCCGCCGCTTGATCGGCGCGGGCGAGCGGGTCCAGCTTGTCGGCGAGATGAACGACGACGGCACCGTGTTCGGCGCCGCCGCGGGCCTGGTGCGTTCGGCGGCGCTCGCCAGAATCCGTCCCGACGAGGCGATGCCCGCCGGCCTGTTCGCGCTGGGCTCGCGAACCGAGGACGCGTTCCATTCCGGACAGGGACCGGAACTCGTCCAGTTCCTGGCGCGCGTCGTTGAGAACCGCCTGCAGCGATTCCTGGGCCCGCCCGCCTGACGGGCGCCGCCTTGCGCTCCCATACTCGTACAAGATACAAGATATATGATGAAAGGGGTGCGGGAGCGCTAGATGTCGCGCGTATCACCCGATTCTCCGGTCTTTCCGGCCGTCGCGTTCGCGGCCGAGCCCCAAGTGGTCGCGGCGATCGAGGGGTGGTGGCGTTGGCTCGCGTACGAGAAGCACGCATCGGCGCACACGCTTGCGGCCTATGTGCGCGATCTGGACGCGTTCTTCCGCTTCCTTGCCCGTCACCTTGGATTTGCGCCGGGCCTGCGGGACTTGGACGCGCTGCGTGCGGCGGATTGGAGAAGTTACCTGGCGGACCGCGCCCGGCGCGGGCTCGGGCGCGCCTCGACCGCGCGGGCCATGTCCGCGATCCGCGGGTTCTTCCGCTTCCTGGAACGCTCCGATTCCGTGAGCAACCCCTCTCTTCGCGCGATCGCCGCACCCCGGGTTCCGGCGACGCTGCCCAAGCCCCTTGGCGTCGACGCCGCCCGCGAGGTCCTCGATTCGGCGGGGTGCGAAGAGGGCGCAACCTGGGTGGCAAAGCGCGACGTAGCCTTGCTGACCGTGCTCTACGGCTGCGGCCTTCGCATTGGCGAGGCCCTGGCGCTCGAGCGGGGCGAGGCGCCCGCCGGCCCCACCATGACGATCACGGGAAAGGGGCGAAAGCAGCGCCTCGTGCCGGTGCTGGCGGTGGTCCGCGAAGCCGTCGAGGATTATCTCGCGGCCTGTCCGCATGCGCTCAGGGGCGACGGTCCGCTGTTCGTGGGCGTCCGGGGCGGGCGCCTGAATGCCGGTGTCGTACAAAGGCTCATGCGCAAGCTCCGCGCGGATCTCCAGCTTCCCGAGACGGCGACGCCGCACGCGCTCCGCCACAGCTTCGCCACCCACCTGTTGGAAGGCGGCGGCGATCTGCGCACGATCCAAGAGCTCTTGGGGCACGCGTCACTGTCGACGACCCAGCGCTACACCGCCGTCGACGCCAAACACCTGTTGGCCGTCCACCGCAAGGCCCATCCGCGCGCGCGATCACGGCTCGTCGGGTCCTGAATCGAGCACCGCGACCAGAACGCAGCCCGCCGCCGCGGCGAGACCGGCCGAGGCGAACGCGAAGCCCCACGATGCATTCGTGGTTCCGCCGCCGGTTGCGTCCAGCACCACGCCCGCGATCAGGGGGCCGGCGAAGCCGCCCATGAAGCTGACCGTGCCGTGGACCGCCATGGCGGCGCCGCGCAAGTGTACGGGCGCGTGGGCCAGGGTGCCCGCGTAGAAGAGCGATGAGTCCGCGTTGATCAAAAGCCCATAGACGATGAACAACGCCAACAGCGCCCAGAACGGAAGCGCGGCGGCGAAGCCGATTACCGAAGCGAGCACGGCCGACGATCCCATGATGATCACCAGCACGCGCTTGCGCCGGAACCGCACGCCCAACTCGCCGCCGGCGACGATCCCGACGACGCCGCATAATCCGATGATCATGGCAAGCGTGGTGGCGCGCCACGGCGGCGCCGAATCGCCATAGCGCGCGAGCGCGAAAACAAGGAAGGTGACGGTCCACGCGCGGACCGCCATCAGCTCCCACAGGTGCCCCGCGCCGGCAAGGACGTATCCCATGACGCGGCGGTTCGCGAGCACCGCGCGGAAGTTGGGGAACCGGGCGCGCGTTCCGGCGGCGGGCAGCCGCGCGGCGCCCCTGAGGACGACGAGTGCGATCACGATCTGCACCAGCGGGCCCGGGCCGGTCGCGGCGAAGGCCCACGGCCAGCCGAACCGGGCCTCGATCTCGCCCGCCAACAGATAGGACACCGAGGCCCCGATTCCGAAGGCGGCCGCGAAATAGGCGACGGCGCGAGTCTGGGTGCGGCCCTCGAGGCGCTCGACCAGTAGGCGCATGCCGGGAAGAAATGTGCCGGCGAGGCCGACGCCGGCGAGCGCCCGGAACGCGCTCGCCGTCCAGAACCCTTGCGCACAGCATGCGAAACCGAACGCAGCGCCCGTGCTCACCAAAAGCGAGACGACGAACACGCGCCGGGTGTCGATGCGATCGGTGAGGCCGACGAGCACCGGGACGGCGACGAGGTAGCCGAGGAAGTAGAGGCCGTTGACCCACCCGGCCTCGGTATTGTCGAGGCCCCATTCGGCGAAGAAGACGGGCATCAGGGCGGGAAACGCCGCGAAGCCGAGCACGCTGAAGAACAGCCCGACGCACATGGCGGTGATCAGGACAGCGGGCGAAGGGGCAGGGCGCATCGGCAATCCATAGGCCTTGTTGACAAATTGTCATCCCGGACGCGACTTTCGTCCAAATCCTTGTCCCGGCGTAAGCGGGGATCCATTTGGAAGGACAGTCCGCGATCCGGGATCCACACTCTCAGCGCCTCGTGGTGGCCAACCTGGATCCCGGATACCTCGGTTTGCCAGCCAAATCCCGATCCCCGCCTTCGCAGGGACCAGGAATTGGGGCAAGCCCGGTTCCGGGATGACGACAATGGATGGGCAATTGTCAACACACCCTGCGGCGGATCGCGCCTAAGCGAATCCCACCGAGTGCGATCTGGTCTACATGTGGATGGTGCGACCGGCGACGGCGAGCGCCGCTTCCTTGACCGATTCGGCGAGTCCGGGATGGCCGTGACAGCTACGCGCCAGGTCCTCGGCCGAGGCGCGGAACTCCATGGCGACCACCGCCTCTTGGATCAGATCGCCGGCTTGCGGCCCGACGATGTGGACGCCCAGGATGCGATCGGTGGCGGCGTCGGCGAGGATCTTGACGAAGCCCTCGGTATCGGCGTTGCAGCGCGCGCGCGCATTCGCGGTGAACGGGAACTTGCCGGCTACATAGGCGACGCCGTCGGCCTTGAGTGCGTCCTCGGTCTTGCCGAGCGCCGCCGCTTCCGGCCAGGTGTAGACGACACCCGGAACCGCCTCGTAGTTCACGTGGCCCGATTGACCGGCGAGATTTTCGGCGACCGCGACCCCTTCGTCCTCGGCCTTGTGGGCCAGCATGGCGCCGCCGATGACGTCGCCGATGGCGAAGATTCCGGCGACGTTGGTCTGGAAGTCGGCGTCCACTTGGACGAAACCGCGCTCGTCGGTCGCGACGCCCACGGTCTCGAGGCCGAGGCCCGCGGTGTAGGGCCGCCGCCCGACGGAGACGAGAACCACGTCGGCCTTGAGCGCCTCGGCCTTGCCGCCCCCCGCCGGCTCGATGCCCAGCGTCACGCCGCCTCTGGTCGCCTTGGCGCGCGTCACCTTGCTCGCGAGGCGGAACGAAAGCCCCTGTTTCTCGAGGATGCGCTGCATCTGGCGCGCGACCTCGCGGTCCATGCCGGGAAGGATGTGGTCGAGGAACTCGACCACCGTGACGTCCGATCCCAGGCGCCGCCAGACCGAGCCGAGCTCGAGGCCGATGTAACCGGCACCGACGACCACCAGGGTCTTGGGCACGCGCTTCAAGGCAAGGGCGCCGGTGGAGCTCACGATGCGCGCCTCGTCGATTGCGATGCCGGGAAGCGCGGCCACGTCGGAGCCGGTGGCGATCAGCAGGTTTTCGGCTTCCAGGACCTGCTTCTTGGCGCGCGGACTTTTGGCGACCGTCACCTGGCCGGGGCCGGTGATGGCGGCCGTGCCGACCACGTGGGCCACCTTGTTCTTCTTGAGCAGGAACTCGATCCCCTTGGTCAGCTCTTCGACGACGGTATCCTTGCGCTTCATCATGGTGCCGAGATCGAGGCCGACGTTCGCCAGGCTGACCCCATGCGCCGCGAGCCCGTGGCGCGCGGAATCGTAATGGTGCGACGACTGCAACAACGCCTTCGACGGAATGCAGCCGACGTTCAGGCAGGTGCCCCCGAGGCTGGCGCGCTTGTCGACGCAGGCCACGTCCATGCCCAACTGGGCCGCGCGAATGGCCGCCACGTAGCCGCCCGGGCCGCCGCCGATGACGATGAGATCGAAGGTCGTGTCGGTCATGGGGTGCGCCCCTTACATGTCCAGCATGATAGTGATGGCGGCCGTCGTGGTGGCGCCGAAGTTCGTGGCGGGGCGGGCCGGCAAGCGCCGCCTCAGGTGTCGAGCATGATCCGCTGCGGGTCCTCGATGCATTCCTTGACGCGGACCAGGAAGCTCACCGCCTCGCGCCCGTCCACCACCCGGTGATCGTAGGAAAGCGCCAGATACATCATCGGCCGCGCCTGGATCGAGCCGTCGGCCGTGACCATGGGGCGCTGCTGGATCTTGTGCATGCCGAGGATGCCCGACTGGGGCGTGTTCAGGATCGGCGTCGAGTTGAGCGAGCCGTACACGCCGCCGTTGGTGATGGTGAAGGTGCCGCCCTGCATCTCCTCGAGCGCGAGCTTGCCTTCGCGGGCGTGCCGGCCGTAGTCGGCGATGGTCGCCTCGATCTCGGCGAAGCCCAGCCCGTCGGCGTCGCGAATGACCGGCACCACGAGCCCGTGCTCGGTGCCCACGGCGACGCCGATGTCGTAGTGGTTCTTGTAGATGAAATCCGTGCCGTCCATCTCGGCGTTGATCGCCGGAAGCTCGCGCAGCGCCACCACCGACGCCTTGACGAAGAACGACATGAACCCGAGGCGCACACCGTGACGTTTCTCGAAGCTCTCGCGGTAGCGTTGGCGAAGCGCCATGACCTCGGTCATGTCGGCTTCGTTGAAGGTGGTCAGAATCGCCGCCGTGTTCTGCGCCTCCTTCATGCGCTCGGCGATCCGCTGGCGGAGCCGCGTCATGCGCACCCGTTCCTCGCGCGGACCCGTGGGCCGCGGCGGACCCTGTTCGGCCGCTGCCGCCGCGGGCGTCGGCGCGGGCGTCGGCGCGGCGTGTTTGCGCGATTCTAAGTACGCGAGCACGTCTCCCTTGGTCAGCCGTCCGCCCTTGCCCGTCGCGGGGACAGCGACCGGATCGAGGTGGTTCTCCTCGAGAAGCTTGCGCACCGCCGGGGAAACCGGAGCCGCCGCCATCTGGACCGGCGCGGGCGCCGCGGCGGGTGCGGGGGCGGGCGCCGGAGCCGGTTCGGGCGCGATCTCCGCCTTGGCCGCAGGCGCAGCCTCGGCCTTGGCCGCGGGCGCGGCGGCGCCTTCGGCGATCGAGCCCAAGAGCGCGCCCACCTCAACGTCCTCGCCCTCGCCGACCACGATGTCGGAGAGCGTGCCGTCGGCGGGCGCGTTGACCTCGACGGTGACCTTGTCGGTTTCCAGCTCGACCAGGGGCTCGTCGCGGACGACCGCTTGGCCGACCGCCTTGAACCACTTCGCGACCGTCGCTTCGCTCACCGATTCGCCCAGGGTGGGCACTTTGATCTGGGTCGCCATGGTTGCCTCGATTCCTTCGACGCCGCGCGGGCGCGCCTCAGCGCCCGCCGCGGAACGGCTGGGGGATGTCCTTGGCCGCGGCCGCGAGGCAGCGGTCCACGATCGTCTTTTGCTCGGCGGCGTGAACCTTGGCCAGCCCGGTCGCCGGCGAGGCGGACTCGGCTCGCCCGCAATAGATGGGCCGGCCGCGCTTCGCGCCAAGCTCCACGACGATGTCGTCGAGACGCGGTGAGACGAAGGTCCAGCCGCCCATGTTCGCCGCCTCCTCCTGGCACCACACGACCTCGGCCTTGGGGTAGCGCTGAAGCTGCTGCATCACGGTCTGGCGGGGCCAGGGGTAAAGCTGCTCGACGCGGATCAGGGCCACGTCCTTGATCGCGCGCTCGCGGCGCTCTTGCAGCAAATCGTAATAGATCTTGCCCGAACACAGGACGGCGCGGCGGACGGTCTTGTCGAGCGCCAGTCGGTCGGTCTCGGGCAGCACGCGGCGGAACCGGGTTCCGGGCCCCATCGCCGCCAGCTTCGAAACCGCGAGCTTGTGGCGCAGAAGCGATTTGGGCGCCATGACGACCAGGGGCTTGCGGAAGTTGCGGCGCATTTGGCGCCGCAGTGCGTGGAAGTAATTGGCCGGGCTGGTGATGTTCACCACTTGCATGTTGTCCTCGGCCGAGAGCTGCAAGAAGCGCTCGGGCCGCGCCGAGGAGTGCTCGGGTCCCTGGCCTTCGTAACCGTGCGGAAGCAACAGCACCAAGCCCGACATCCTGAGCCACTTCGATTCGCCGGACGAGATGAACTGGTCGATCAGGACCTGGGCGGAGTTCGAGAAGTCGCCGAACTGGGCTTCCCAGAGGACCAGTGTACCGGGATCCGTCAGCGAATAGCCGTACTCGAAGCCGAGCACCGCGGCTTCCGACAGGGGGCTGTCCATGACCTCGAACTTGGCCTGGTCGGGACGGATTTCGCTCAAGGGGAAGAAGTGGTCCTCGTTGTTTTGGTCGATGAGCGCGCAGTGGCGTTGCGAGAACGTGCCGCGGCCCGCATCCTGGCCCGACAGCCGCACCCCGTAGCCCTCGCAAAGCAGCGTCCCAAAGGCCAACGCCTCGGCCGTCGCCCAGTCGATGCCGTCGCCCGTCTCGATCATCTTGCGCTTGGCCCGGAGCTGGCGGACGATCTTCGGGTGCACCGCGAAGTTCTCGGGCTCGCGCGAGATGGCGAATCCCACCTCCTCCAGAAGCGCCAAGGACGCCGAGGTGTCGTGCTCGTGCAGCTCTTCCACGTCGGCGAGCTGGACAAGCCCTTTCCACTGGCCCTCCAGCCAGTCGGCCTTGTTCGGCTTGTAGGCCGACGCCGCCTCGAAGTCGTGCTCGAGGCGCTTTTGCACGTCGGCGACCATCTTGTCGGCTTCCGGCTCGCTGACGACGCACTCCTCGATCAGCCGCCGGGCGTAGATTTCGCGGGTTCGCGGGTGATCCTTGATGACCCGGTACATGATGGGCTGGGTGAAGGACGGCTCGTCGCCCTCGTTGTGGCCGTGGCGCCGGTAACAGAACATGTCGACGACCACGTCGCGCTTGAACTCCTGGCGGAACTCGGCGGCGATGCGCCCGATGTGGACGACCGCCTCGGGGTCGTCGCCGTTGACGTGGAAGATGGGCGCCTGAATGCCCTTGGCGGTATCCGACGGATAGGGCGACGATCGCGACTTGGCGGGCGCGGTCGTGAAGCCGATCTGGTTGTTGACGATGAAGTGGATCGTGCCGCCGGTGCGGTAGCCGCGAAGCTGCGAAAGATCCAGGGTCTCGGGCACCAGCCCCTGGCCGGCGAACGCCGCGTCGCCGTGGATCAAGAGGCCCATGGCCCGCTCGCGCGCCTCGTCGCCGAGCTGCGACTGCTTGGCCCGCACCTTGCCGACGACCACCGGGTTGACCACCTCCAGGTGCGAGGGATTGGCGGTCATCGAAAGATGCACGACATTGCCGTCGAAGACCCGGTCGGCCGACGTGCCCAGGTGATACTTCACGTCGCCCGAACCCTGGACGTCCTCGGGATTGGCGGCGGCGCCCTGGAACTCGGAAAAAATCGCGACGTAGGGCTTTTTCATGACCTGGGCCAGCACGTTTAGGCGGCCGCGGTGGGCCATGCCGAGAACCACGTCCCTGATGCCGAGCTGGCTTCCGCGCTTGAGGATCTGCTCCAAGGCCGGGATCATGGCTTCGCCGCCGTCGATCCCGAACCGCTTGGTGCCGGTGTACTTGCGATCGAGGAACATTTCGAACCCCTCGGTCTCGGCGAGGCGTTCCAGGATCGCGCGCTTGCCCTGAAGGGTGAACTGGGTCTGGTTGCGGATGCCTTCGATACGGCGCTGGATCCAGGCCTTCTCCTCGGGCTCCTGGATGTGCATGAACTCGACGCCGATGGTGTCGCAGTAGGTCTCCTTGAGGACCTTGGTGATCTCGTTGAGGGTCGCCGTCTCGAGGCCGAGCACGTAATCGATGAAGATCGGCCGGTCCATGTCGGCGTCCGAAAACCCGTAGCTCCGGGGGTCGAGCTCCGGGTGATGGGTCCGCCCCTCGAGTCCCAATGGATCGAAACGCGCGATCAGGTGGCCGCGCACCCGATAGGCGCGGATCATCATGAGCGCGCGGATCGAATCCAGGGTCGCGGCGCGAACCTGGTCGGCGCCGAACCGCTCGGCGAGGCCGCGCGCGAAGCTGGCCGGGGTCGGCGGGCCGGCCCCGAGGCCCCCGAGACCACCGTCGCCGCCATCTGGGCCGTCCGCGTCGCGGCCGATGATGCCGGCGTCGGACGGCGCCCAGCTCGCGCCGCGATAGTCGTCGAGGACCGCTGGGCCTTCGTCGCCCAGCTCGGCGAAGAACGTCGCCCAGCTCGGATCCACCGAGCCGGGATTGGCGCGGAAGCGCTCGTAGAGCTCGGCCACGAAGACCGCGTTGGTTCCGGTAAGGAAGGTGTCCGTTGGCGTCGTCATCACTTGAGCGCGTCGGCCATGGTGCTGCCGATCGCGGCCGGCGATTCGGCGACGTGGATTCCGGCGCTGCGAAGGGCCTCGACCTTCTCGGCGGCGCCGCCCTTGCCGCCGGCGATGATGGCGCCGGCGTGGCCCATGCGCCGGCCCGGCGGCGCCGTCATGCCGGCGATGAACCCCACCACCGGCTTGTCGGTTCCAGACGCCTTGATGAATTCGGCCGCCTCCTCCTCGGCGGTGCCGCCGATCTCGCCGATCATGATGATGGCCTCGGTCTCGTCGTCGGCCAGGAACATCTCCAGGCAGTCGAGGAAGCTGGTCCCGTTGACCGGATCGCCGCCGATCCCGATGCAGGTGGACTGGCCGAGTCCCACCGCCGTGGTCTGGGCCACCGCCTCGTAAGTGAGGGTGCCCGAGCGCGAGACGATCCCGATCTTGCCGCGCGCGTGGATGTGTCCGGGCATGATTCCGATCTTGCACGCGCCGGGCGTAATCACGCCGGGGCAGTTCGGCCCGACGAGCCGGCTCGCCGAGCCCTTGAGCGCGCGCTTGAGGCGCACCATGTCGATCACCGGGATTCCCTCGGTGATGCAGACGATCAGGGGAACGCCCGAATCGATGGCTTCGAGCATCGCGTCCGCCGCGTACGGCGGCGGGACGTAGACGACCGTGGCATTGGCGCCCGTTTGCGCGACCGCGTCGGCGACGGTGTCGAAGACCGGCAGATCGAGATGGGTGCTGCCGCCCTTTCCCGGGGTGACGCCGCCGACCATCTTGGTGCCGTAGGCGATGGCCTGCTCGGAGTGGAACGTTCCCTGGGCGCCCGTGAAACCCTGGCAAATGACTTTCGTCTCGGACCCGACCAGAACCGCCATCTAGGAAGCCTCCTTGACCGCCGCGACGATCTTCCCGGCGGCGTCCCCCAAATCGTCGGCGGAAACGATTGCAAGCCCCGATCGCGAAAGGATCTCGTTGCCGAGCTCGACGTTGGTCCCTTCCAGGCGGACCACCAACGGCACGTTGAGGCTGACCTCGCGGGCGGCGGCCACGACGCCTTCGGCGATCACGTCGCAGCGCATGATTCCGCCGAAGATGTTGACCAGGATTCCTTCGACGTTGGCGTCCGAGAGGATCAGCTTGAAAGCCTCGGTCACGCGCTCGCGCGTGGCGCCGCCGCCGACGTCGAGAAAGTTGGCCGGCTCGCCGCCGTAGAGCTTGATGATGTCCATGGTGGCCATGGCGAGCCCGGCGCCGTTCACCATGCACCCGATGTTGCCGTCGAGCTTGATGTAGTTGAGGTCGTGGCGCGCCGCCTCGATTTCGGCCGGGTCTTCCTCGTCCTCGTCGCGCAGCTCTTCGACGTCCTTGTGGCGGAACAGCGCGTTGTCGTCGAAGTTCATCTTGGCGTCGAGCGCGATCAGCTCGCCGGCGCCGGTGACCACCATTGGGTTGATCTCGACCAGGCTGGCGTCCAGGGTCGTAAAGGCCGCGTACATGGCGCTCAGGAACCGGACCGCGGAGGCCACCTGGGCGCCGCCGAGGCCCAGCCCGAAGGCGAGCTTGCGGGCGTGATAGGGATGCATTCCGACGGCGGGGTCGATGGCGACGCGCAGGATCTTCTCGGGCGCCGTCGCCGCCACGTCTTCGATGTCCATGCCGCCTTCGGTGGACGCGATGAAGGTGATCTGGGCGAGCGCCCGGTCGATCAGCGCGACGACGTAGAGCTCGCGGGCGATGTCGCAGCCGTGCTCGATGTAGACCCGCTTGACCTCCTTGCCCCTGGGTCCGGTCTGGTGCGTCACCAGTTTCATGCCCAGCATGTCCTTGGCCGCGGCGCGCACGTCGTCGACCGACTTGACCACCCGGATGCCGCCGCCCTTGCCGCGGCCGCCGGCGTGGATCTGCGCCTTGACCACCCACACCGGGCCGCCCAGCTCCTTGGCCACCGCTTCCGCCTCGGCCGCGGTATAGGCGACGATGCCGTTCGGCACCGCGACGCCGTGCTTGGCCAGCAGTTGTTTTGCCTGGTATTCGTGAATGTTCAATCCGACACCCTATTTGGATCCGCCCGGACCGAGCGCGCGGGTCCGATTCCCAGCCCTCATCGCCGTCGGGGCGTGGTCCGGCGCAGCGCCCGGGTCGCCTCGATCAGCGAGCGCACGGCGGCGACCGATTTGCGGAACTGCGCCCGCTCGCTTGCGTCGAGCTTGACCTCGACCACGCGTTCGACCCCCTTGGCGCCGATGATGCAGGGCACGCCCACGTAAAGCCCCTTGACCCCGTACTCGCCCCGGAGGTACGCCGCGCACGGCAGCACCCGGCGTTTGTCCTTGAGATAGGATTCGGCCATCTCGACCGCCGCGCTCGCGGGCGCGTAAAAGGCCGAGCCGGTCTTGAGAAAGCCGACGATCTCGGCGCCGCCGTCGCGGGTGCGCTGGACGATCGCGTCGAGACGCGCTTGCGTGATCCACTTCATCTTGACGAGGTCCGGAAGCGGGATTCCGGCGACCGTCGAATAGCGGACCGACGGCACCATGGTGTCGCCGTGCCCGCCGAGCACGAAGGCGCTCACGTCCTCGACCGAGACGTTCATCTCATGGGCCAGGAAGGTGCGGAACCGGGCCGAATCGAGAACGCCCGCCATGCCGACCACGCGCTTGTGGGGCAGGCCCGAGGCCTCGCGCAGCGCCCAAACCATGGCGTCCAGCGGATTGGTGATGCAGATGACGAAGGCGTCCGGGCAGTTCTTGCGGATCCCGGCGCCGACCGCGTCCATGACCTTTGTGTTGACGCCGATCAGGTCGTCGCGGCTCATGCCGGGTCTGCGCGGCACGCCGGCGGTGACGATCACCACGTCGGCGCCCCGGATCGCGCCATAGGCGTTGGCGCCCACGAGCTTGGCGTCGAAGCCCTCGACCGGCGCCGATTGGGCGATATCCAGCGCCTTTCCTTGGGGGATTCCGGCGACGACGTCGAAAAGCACCACGTCGCCGAGCTGCTTCAAGGCGATCAGGTGCGCGAGCGTGCCGCCGATGTTGCCCGCGCCGACGAGCGCGATCTTGTTGCGTGCCATGGTTTCGCGACTTCTATCCCGGTACGCGAGAAAAGGCCGCGCCGCCCGTCTCGCGCGGCGCGGGCACACGTTGCGTTGTTACAGGGTATCGTTCGCAAGGGCAAGGGAAAGGCCCGACTTCGGCCCCACGTGGGCGGGGCTAACCCTCGGGTTTGCAAGGGGAATCGGAAGGGCGGTCGGGGACGGGATCGAGATCGCGGTTGCTCTCGCGCCCGGTGTCGGCGAAGCTCGGGCGCGGGCGCGGCGCAGGCTGTCGATATCTTTAACCATGGATAAGGAGGTTCGGATGGACGAGGACGTTTTCAACATGGAGGTGCGGAAGTTCCTGAAAAAGGTGGGTGTCACGTCCCAGCGCGAGATCGAGGGTGCGGTGCGCGACGCCCTCGCCGCGGGCCGGCTTGCCAATGAGTCGAGCGTCGATGCGCGGATGACCCTATCGATCGAGGCGCTGGGCCTGAATCAGGTGATCGAAGGCAAGATCGCGCTCCAGTAGCGCGGCCGGTGCAGAATCCGTTTATGGCGTGGCCTGCCCTCAGCGCCGCTGGGCTTGGCGCTTCTTGATCTCGGCACATATCGACGGCAAGTTAAATCGATCGCCTTATGGACCACGGGATTTTACCGATTCTGTTGTCGTGCCTGACGGGCGTCGTGACGATAATCCTTGATACGTATCACATATCAGGCTATCTTCGGATGCATGGATGATCGTGTCCTTCGGGAGCAAGGAGACGGAACGCATCTGGCGGGGGCAGACCAGCCGGAGGCTCCCGCGAGATATCCAGGATCGCGCCTTGCGGAAGCTGCGCCAGTTGGATGCGTCGCGCTCGGACGAGGATCTGAGGAATCCACCGGGGAACCGGCTCGAACCGCTCAAAGGCCAGCGCGCCGGGCAAAATGAGTATCCGGATCAACGACCGGTGGCGCATTTGCTTCCGATCGGTCGATCACGACGCTCACGATGTCGAGATTGTTGATTATCATTGAAGGCCGTAGCCAGTCGAAGGACGTAACCATGGGACCACTTCGCAATCCGCATCCGGGCGAGATTCTGAAAGAGGAGTTTTTGAACGAGATTGGCATGAGCCAGAACCAACTCGCCCATGCCATCGGCGTACCCGGCAACCGGATACACGCGATCGTCAACGGGACGCGCAGCGTCACGGCGGATACCGATCTACGGCTTTGCAAATTCTTCGGCTTGTCGGAAGGCTACTTCCTGCGGCTACAGAACGCCTACGACACCCTGGAGGCGAAGCGCCGCCTCTCGAGCGAGATCGCCAGGATCAAGCCCTACAAGGGGCTGAGGGCCGCGTAGACCGGATTCACGCGCTCGGCGGATCGCGGCTAAGCGATTGCGTGCGGCCACGATCCGGTCTGGAGCGAAGGCGCGAGCGCCGCACGGCTTATGGATTCTCTAACCATGGATAGGGAGGTTCGGATGGACGAGGACGTTTTCAACATGGAGGTGCGGAAGTTCCTGAAAAAGGTGGGTGTCACGTCCCAGCGCGAGATCGAGGGTGCGGGGCGCGACGCCCTCGCCGCGGGCCGGCTTGCCAATGAGTCGAGCGTCGATGCGCGGATGACCCTATCGATCGAGGCGCTGGGCCTGAATCAGGTGATCGAAGGCAAGATTGCGCTGGATTGAGTGGCCGGCGGCTCGCCCGCGTTCGAGCCATTCCTTCATTTCCGCCTTGCGAAATTGCGAGGCAAACGCGCGCGTACCGCGACCGTGCGGGCGTCCGGCCGGGCCTGCGTGAACTCCGGCACCGCGCCATCTCCTCGCCAAGCGGCCTTTCGGGCAAACGCTTGCTCGGCCCATCGCGGGCCCGTCCATTCGGTGCTATGCTTTGGTGTGCTGATCGCCTCGGAATTCCCGGGCTCGAAGGGTCTTTTATCGGTAGGAGAAGGCCGATGATGACGCGCCGTACCAGATGGCTGCTGGTGGGTTTGGTCGGCCTCCTTGTTTGGCGCGGCGCGGCCTACAGCCAGTCTCCGGAGATCAAGGACGCCTTCAGGCGGTTCGGAGAGTTCTACGGCCAGGGCCGCTACCAGGAGGCCCTTCCCTTCGCCAAAAAGGCGCTAGAGCTGGGCAAACGAGAATTTGGCGTCCAGCATCCCACTACCGGCGCCTTGCACATCACCCTGGCGCAGCTCTACTTCGCCCAGGGCCGCTACGGCGAGGCCGAGCCCTTGTATCAGCGCGCGGTCGCGATCGTGGAGAAGGCCCTCGGGCGCGAGCATTCGATCGTAGCCACAAGCCTCAACGGCTTGGCCCTGCTCTACCACGCCCAGGGCCGCTACGCCGAGTCTGAGTCTCTCCACGAGCGCGCGCGCGCTATCTGGGAAAAGGCCCTTGGGCCCGAGCACCCGGACGTGGCCGCGAGCCTCAACAACCTGGCGGAGCTCTATCGCGCCCAAGGCAAATTCGCCGAGGCCGAGCCGTTCTATCAGCGCTCGCTCGCAGTCAGGGAGAAGGCCCTTGGGCCCGAGCACCTGGACGTGGCCGAAAGCCTCGAGAATTACGCCGGCTTGCTCAGAGCAACGGGACGTGACGCGGAGGCAGTCGAACTCGAGGCCCGCGCCAAGGCGATCCGGCAGAAGCGTTCACAATAGAAGCCCGAGAGGGGGAACCCGCGCACCTGGCCCGAGTGTCAGGGCGACGGCCATTCACTTCGCCGTCATGGCGGGTACGAGGACGATCCCAGGCGTTGCGAGCCCAGCCTGAGAGCCGATCCAAGAACTTGCGATTCATCGACAAGGGGTTGGCGGTGTCAAACGCCTGAGCATGATGCGGATCATGGCGAGACGGACGAAGGCGACAACGGTTCTGGCATAACGCTCGAAGTCGCGGGCGAGGCGCCGGTTGCGGCTGATCCAGGCGAACGTTCGCTCC
>JAKZXM010000084.1:0-4974 GCA_047514975.1 Rhodospirillales bacterium | reverse complement strand
GACGACGTCCGAGGCTCGCCCAAGGCCGCCCGATGGGTCGCATTTCGCGCCCTTTTGCGAGCGTCGGCGCCGCTTGCCGATGTTCGGGCATCACCCGCGCGACGCCTCCTACCCAAAAGACGCGAAAAGACGATCACACGTATCATCCTACTGTGATGGTGGGTACTAGGCGCATGGCGAAGCGGCGGTCCCCGGCCGGTGGCGGACGGCGCCTGCTCAGCGGCGAGGAAGCGCGCCTATGGCGCGGCGTCGTCAGCGACGTCCGCCCGCTTTCAAAAAGTACGGCCGCGGCCACCGAGCCCAGGCCCGAGCCGCTCGAGGAAACCGGATCCCCCGCGCCGCCGCCCGAGGAGCCCGCGCCCGAGGGCGGTCGCAAGACGGTCTCGGCGCGACCCGCGCGTGCGCCCGATCGCCCGCGTTCCGAGTGGCCTCAGCTTGCGGCGGGCGCGGCGGCGGGGGTTGACCGACGCACCGCGCTTCGTCTCAAGCGCGGGCAATTGCCCATCGAGGGGCGGATCGACCTCCACGGCCACAACCGCGACGAGGCGCAGCAGGTTCTGACGGCCTTCCTCGCGGCCTCGCAGGACGCCGCTCGGCGATGCGTGCTCGTGATCACCGGCAAGGGATTGCGAGAGGACGGCTCGTCCGGCGTCATCCGGGCCTCGGTCCCGCGCTGGTTCAACCAGAGCCCCAACCGCGGCCGCGTGCTCGCCTTCGTCCACGCGGTTCCCCGGGACGGCGGCCGGGGCGCCTTTTATGTTCTGTTGAAGAAGAAAAGAATGCGGGCATGACACCGTTCGGCGCGAAATTGCGCGATCTGAGGCGGATCGGCGGCGTCACCCAGAAGCGGATGGCTGCCGATCTCGGGGTGTCGGCCGCCTATCTGTCGGCCCTCGAGCACGGCAACCGGGGTCGGCCCGGCTCGGGGCTGGTGATGCAGATCTGCAGCTATTTCGAGCTGATCTGGGACGAGGCCGAGGAGCTGAAGCGGCTCGCGCGTCTTTCCCATCCCCGCGTGGTGGTGGACACCGCCGCCTTGGGGCCCAAGGCGACCGAGCTCGCGAACTTGCTGGCCGAATGCATCGCCGCGCTCGACGACCAGACCTTGGACTGGATCCTCGCCGAGATTCGCGGCCACATGGGCCACGCGGACGGCCCGACTCATTGAGTGGCGCGCGACGGCGGATTTATCGCGAAGCCGGCGCCGATTACAGAATGAACTTCGACAGATCGGCGTCCTTGGCGAGCACGCCGACGGTTTCACGCACGTAGTCTGCGTCGATCCGCACGCTTTCGCCGCCACGCTCGGATGCCGAGAAGCTGATCTCTTCCAAGAGCTTCTCGATCACCGTATGCAGCCTGCGGGCGCCGATGTTCTCGACCCCGCGATTGATCTCGGCGGCCAGATCCGCGATCTCGCCGACGGCGTCGTCGGTGAACTCCAAGGCCAGCTCCTCCACCCCCATGAGGGCCGTGTACTGCTTGATCAGGCTCGATTCGGGCTCGGTGAGGATGCGCACGAAATCGTCGCGGCCAAGCGCCTTCAGCTCGACGCGGATGGGAAGGCGCCCCTGAAGCTCGGGGAGCATGTCCGAGGGCTTGGCGATGTGGAAGGCGCCGGACGCGATGAACAGGATGTGGTCGGTCTGGACCGCTCCGTACTTGGTGGCGACCGTGGTGCCCTCGATCAGCGGCAACAAATCGCGCTGCACGCCCTCGCGGCTGACGTCGGCACCATGGCGTTCGGCCCGCGCCGTGATCTTGTCGATCTCGTCGAGGAAGACGATCCCGTTGTTTTCGCTTACCGCGATCGCGTCTTTCGTCACCCGATCCTCGTCCAGCAATTTGTCCGCCTCCTCGGCGACCAGAAGCTCGTAGGATTCGGCGACGTTCATGCGCTTTTGCTTCTTGCGCGCGCCACCGAGCGCCTTGCCGAGCATGTCGTTCAGGTTGACCATCCCCATCTGGGCGCCGGGCATGCCGGGGATGTCGAAGGTCGGAAGGCCGAACCCGCCCGTATCGGCGAACTCGAGCTCCACTTCCTTGTCGTCGAGCTCGCCGGATCGCAGCATGGCGCGAAACTTCTCGCGGGTGTCCTTGCTCGCGCTTTCGCCGACCAGGGCGTTCAGCACCCGGTCTTCGGCATGAAGCTCCGCTTTCGCCGTCACCTGCTTGCGGAGCCGCTCGCGGGTCATGTTGACGGCGATCTCGACCAGGTCGCGTATGATTTGTTCCACGTCGCGGCCCACGTAGCCGATCTCGGTGAACTTGGTCGCCTCCACTTTAACGAACGGCGCCTGCGCCAGCCGTGCGAGGCGGCGCGCGATCTCGGTCTTGCCGACGCCCGTCGGCCCGATCATTAGGATGTTCTTGGGCAAAACTTCCTCGCGCATGACCCCGTCGAGCTGCTGGCGCCGCCAACGGTTGCGAAGCGCGATCGCGACGGCGCGCTTGGCGTCATCCTGACCGACGATGAAGCGGTCGAGCTCGGAGACGATCTCGCGCGGGGTGAAGCTGGTCATAGCTTCTCGAGGACGACGGCGTCGTTGGTGTAGATGCAGATCTGGGCGGCGATGGTCATGGCCTTGCGCGCGATCGCCTCGGCGTCGAGCGCGTCCTGGTCGATCAGGGCGCGTGCGGCCGCCAGGGCGTAATTGCCCCCCGATCCGATGCCGATCAGGCCGTCGTCGGGCTCGAGCACGTCGCCGGTCCCGGTGAGCACCAGCGACACGTTGGCGTCGGCCACCGCCATCATGGCCTCGAGGCGTCTCAGAAATCGATCGGTCCGCCAGTCCTTGGCCAGCTCGACCGAGGCGCGCATGAGCTGCCCGGGATACTGCTCGAGTTTGGTCTCGAGCCGCTCGAACAGGGTGAAGGCGTCGGCGGTGGCGCCCGCGAAGCCGGTGATGACGGCGCCGTCGCCGAGCCGGCGCACCTTGCGCGCCGTCGTCTTGACGACGGTCTCGCCGAGGGTCACCTGGCCGTCGCCGGCGACCACGACGTGGCCGTCCTTGCGGACCGAAAGGATGGTCGTGCCGTGCCAGGCTGTGGACGATTGCCGCGACATCGCTGGGTGTTTACGGAAGTCGGGTTGAAAAGTACGGTTCGGCGCGTCCGAACGGGGGCCGACTATACCGCGAGATTCCGGATTGTGAAGACGGGCCGGGGCGATCCCCGTACTGGCGGCCGGGCGGCCTTCCTGGTACAAACGCGCGAATTCGTAAGGGGCGCCTTGCGGCTTTCCGGCACGGGATGCGATCGCGGCCATGCGTGAAGCGAAAGTCGAGCGAAAGACCAAGGAAACGTCGGTAGAAGTATCCGTGAACCTGGACGGCACGGGCACGTACGACGTCGCCACGGGGATCGGGTTTCTCGATCACATGCTCGAGCAGCTTTCGCGCCACAGCTTGATCGATTTGCGGGTGCGGTGCGAGGGCGATCTGCACATCGATCCCCATCATACGACCGAGGACACAGCGCTTACCGTCGGCGAGGCGGTCTCGAAGGCGCTGTCCGAGCGCACCGGCATCCGCCGGTTCGGGACCGCGTTCTCGCCCATGGACGAGGCCTTGACGCGGGTCGCCGTCGACGCCTCGAACCGGCCGTATCTGGTCTGGCGGGTTAAATTTACGCGCGCGAGGCTGGGCGAGATGGACACCGAACTGTTCAAGGAGTGGTTCCACGCCTTCGCACAAACCGCCGGGCTGACGCTTCACGTCGAGAATCTGTACGGCAAGAACACCCATCACATCGTCGAATCCTGTTTCAAGGGACTTGCCCGGGCGCTCCGCGAGGCCATCGAGGTGGATCCGCGTCGCGCCGGCGAAATCCCGTCGACCAAGGGAATTCTCGGCGGTTCCCTCTGATCGCCGCCGAGGGCCCATCGATCATGCGTGTCTTTACGGTTCACCTGCGCCGCCACGGCCTTGATGTGGATCGCGACCTCGCGTTCGTCAAGGAGGGGTTCTGCTGGCCGGCGTTCCTGTTGTCCTTTCTTTGGGCGGTTTGGCACCGTCTGTGGATCGTCGCGATGGCCATGTTCGGCGTCCAGGCGGCGCTGAGCTGGGCGCTCGCCGCCTTCTCCCCCGACCCTGTCGGCCAGGCGGCGGTCTCGCTGGGCGTGGCCGTCATCATAGGCTCGCTGGCCAACGATGGGCGGCGCTGGACCCTCGCCCGGCGGGAATTCGCGGACGCCGGCGTGGTCGCCGCGGACGATCGCGATTCGGCCGAGCGCCGCTTTCTCGAATTCCGTCCCGAGCTCGCGGCCGAGCTTCGCGCCGCGATCTCCGCGCCATGAATGTCGCCATCGTCGACTATGGATCGGGGAATCTGCGTTCGGCGCAGAAGGCCTTCGAGCGCGCCAACGCCGAAGCGGACTTAGGTTTCACCGTCACGGTCACGGCCGACGCCGAAGAGGTCCGGCGCGCGAGCCACGTGGTCCTTCCCGGCGTCGGCGCGTTCGCCGATTGCATGCGCGGCCTCGAGTCCCTTTCCGGAATGCGCGACGCGCTCGAAGATGCCGTGGTTCGCGCACAACGGCCCTTCCTCGGCATCTGCGTCGGCATGCAGCTGATGGCGCGGGTCGGGCGCGAGCATGGTGAGCACGCAGGCCTGGGGTGGATCGACGGCGAGGTCGCGGCCTTGATGCCCGGCGACGCGACCCTCAAGGTTCCCCACATGGGCTGGAACGAGCTCGTCTTTTCACTGGCCCATCCCATCTTCGAGGGCATCATCGACGGGGCGCATGCCTATTTCGTGCACTCCTACGGCTTCGTTTGCGAGGATCCGGCGAGCGTGATCGCGCGCGTGGACCATGGCGGCGAGGTGACCGCCGCGATCGGCCGCGACAACCTCGTCGGCACCCAGTTCCACCCGGAAAAGAGCCAGGCAACGGGCCTCGCCGTCATCGCCAACTTCCTGCGCTGGAGGCCCTGAGGCGCGCCCCGATCACGTCCGAAGGGTTCACCCATGGGA
>JAKZXM010000083.1:0-7008 GCA_047514975.1 Rhodospirillales bacterium | reverse complement strand
GTTCGGGGCTATGAAAAAGCGGTCCGAATGCGCGACAGCCTGGATGCGACCAACGTCACGTCGCGGCACTGCGCGGATTTGATCGCCGCCTTCAAGCAAGACGCCACCAAGCTTCGTTACGCGGATTGGGACGAGCTGATGGGGTATTGCATCCTCTCGGCCGCGCCGGTCGGCCGCTACCTCCTCGATCTCCACGGCGAACGCGTCGCGGGCTATACGGCTGCCGACGCGTTGTGCATGGCGCTTCAGATCATCAACCACTTGCAGGACTGTCAGGATGATTACCGCAAGCTGGACCGCGTCTATCTTCCGGGGGACTGGATGGCCGAACACGGGGCCGCGGTCGCGGAGCTCGATCTCGCGGCGAGTCCGCCGGGATTGAGGACGGTCTTCGACCGAACGCTCGACGGGGTCGCCGAATTGCTGGCCGGCGCGCAGGCCTTGCCCTCGGCGTTGCGAAGCCGCAGGCTCGCCATGGAATCCTCGGCGATCTTGCGGATCGCGCATCGCTTGAGTGTGCTGCTGCGCCGGCGCGATCCCCTCGCGCGTCGGGTCCAGCTCAACCGCGCGGGCTATCTTTTGTGCTGTGCCCGCGGCGCGTTCGCCGCCGTCTTCTGAGCGGCCGGCGTGCGTGTGATCGAAGTTGCCCTGCTGCTCGCCGGCTCGGGCGCGTTGGCCGTGTGGGTCTACCTCGTCATCGGCCGCGACGGTTTCTGGCGCGCCGATGAGCGCTTAGGCGAGGTCCCGGCGCCCGACGCGTGGCCTGCGGTGCTGGCGGTGATGCCCGCGCGCAACGAGGCACGGACGATCGCGCGCGCGCTCGCCTCGCTTCTCGGCCAGGATTATCCGGCGTCCCTAGCCGTGGTGGTGGTGGACGACGCCAGCGAGGATGGGACCGCCGATGCCGCGCGCGCGGCCGCCGCCGGCGACGCCCGGTTCGATCTGGTCTCGGGACGCCCGCTGGCGCCGGGCTGGACCGGCAAGCTCTGGGCGCTGGAGCAAGGGCTCGCGCGCGGTGCCGAGCGCATGAACGACGCGCGGTACGTGTTCCTCACCGACGCCGACGTCGAACATGACGCGGGCCAGTTGCGACGCCTCGTCGCCAAGGCCGAAGCCGAGCGCCTCGATCTCGTCTCGCTCATGGTCATGCTGCGGTGCCGGACGGCCTGGGAGAGGCTCCTGATCCCGGCGTTCGTGTTCTTCTTTCAGAAGCTCTATCCGTTCCCGAAGGTCAACGATCCGCGATCGCGCACCGCGGCGGGCGCGGGCGGATGCATCCTCGTCGGCGCCGATGCGCTCGGTCGGTCGGGTGCATTCGGGGCGATCCGCGACCGCGTCATCGACGACTGTGCGCTGGCCCGCGCGGTCAAAAGGTCGGGACCGATCTGGATCGGGCTCACGACCGCATCCCGGAGCCTCAGGGGCTACGACGGCCTCGGCGGCCTTTGGGCCATGGTCGCGCGCACGGCCTTCGTCCAGCTCCGCCATTCGACGCTGCTCGTCTTCGCGACCGTGCTCGGCATGATCGTGACCTACCTGGCGCCGCCGGCGCTCGTCGTTGTGGGACTTGCGTTCCAGGCGCCGCTGGCGGTCCTTCTCGGGACCGCGGCGTGGGTCTTGATGGCCCTCGCCTTCCGCCCGACGCTGGCCCTTTACGGCGAGCCGGCGTGGCGCGCGCTTCTTCTTCCGGCGGCGGCGGCGCTGTACGCGCTGATGACGATCGATTCGGCCAGGCGGCATCTCGGCGGGCGTGGCGGCGGTTGGAAGGGCCGCCATTATCCGTCGCGTCGCGCCTCGCGCCGGGGTGTGCGATCATGAAGGCAATGAGAGAGGGAATTCCGGCGGACGCGCAACGCGAGGCGTTGGCCCACGTCAACTCCGTGGTCGCGGGGTCGGGCTCGTCGTTCTATTTCGCGATGCGCCTTCTTCCGCGCGACAAGCGCGAGGCCATGTTCGCGGTTTATGCGTTCTGTCGCGAAGTCGACGACATCGCCGACGATCCCGGCGAGGCGGGCGACAAGCGGGCGCGGCTGGCGGCGTGGAGCGACGAGATCGCGCGCCTTTACGCCGGCGCGCCGGAGTTTCCGATCGGCCGCGCGCTGCTCGGCGCGGTGGCCCGCTACGGGCTCAGCGCCGACGACTTCAATTCGGTGATCGCCGGAATGGAGATGGATGCGGCCGCCCGATTGCGAATCGCCGACATGGACGAGCTGTTCCTCTACTGCGACCGGGTCGCCTGCGCCGTGGGCCGGCTGTCCAACCGCGTGTTCGGCGTCGATGAGAAGGCCGGAGGCCACATCGCCGAGGTTCTGGGGCAGGCCCTGCAACTGACCAACATCCTTCGCGATTTGGGCGAGGACGCGCTTCGCGACCGCCTTTATCTGCCCCGCGAGCTGCTTGGCGAGTGCGGCATTCGCGAATCGGAACCGACGGCGGTGCTGGCCCATCCCCGGCTGGCCGACGCTTGCGCCCGGTTGGCCGATCTCGCCGAAGCGCGGTTCGCCGAAGCGGCCCGGGCGCTGGCGGAGTGCGAGCGCAATCGGGTGCGGCCCGCGATTGTCATGATGGTGGCCTACCGACGCATCCTGCGCCGGCTGTTGCGCCGCGGCTGGCGGGATTCGCTCGAGGCCGTCAAATTGAGCGCCGCCGAGAAGACTTGGATCGTCCTGAGGTACGGGCTGGTCTGACCATGACGGCGAGCGGATTCGCGGGCCGGGGGGTCCACGTCGTCGGCGCCGGTCTCGCCGGGCTGAGCTGCGCCGTGGCCCTCGTCCGCGCGGGCCGGCCGGTGGTCCTCCACGAAGCGGCCGGACAGGCGGGCGGACGCTGCCGGTCCTTCCTCGATCCGACCCTCGGGCGCGCAATCGACAATGGCAACCATCTGGTGCTCAGCGGCAACGCCAACGTCAACGCTTACCTCGCCCACATCGGCGCCGCCGACAAGCTGAGCGGACCCGAGACCGCCGAGTTCCCGTTCATGGATCTGGCGAGCGGCGCGCGCTGGATCGTGCGGCCCGGGCGCGGGCCGATTCCGGTTTGGTTGATGTCGCCGTCGCGAAGGCCGCCGGGGGTCGGGCTCGGCGACGCCCTCGACGCACTCAAGCTGGCGCGCGCGCGGCCCGGCGCCACGGTCGCCGGTTGCCTGGACGCGGATCGGCCGGTCTTCGAGCGTTTCTGGGCGCCGCTGACGACCGCGGTCCTCAACGCCCGTCCCGAGGAAGGATCGGCGGCGCTGCTTTGGACCGCCGTACGCGGCACGTTCGCGCGGGGCGAGGCCGCGTGTCGTCCGCGCATGGCGCGGGCCGGGTTGAGCGAGACCTTCGTCGATCCGGCGATCGCGTTGCTGGAAGGGTCGGGTTGCGCGGTGCGCTTCAACGACCGGCTCCGCGGCGTCGGCATCGACGGGGACCGCATCGCGGAGCTGGATTTCGCATCCGGTTCCGTGCCCTTGGGCGAGGAAGAGAGCGCGATTCTTGCGCTGCCCCCCGGCGGTCTCGGGAGCGTCATTCGCGGAATCGAGGTGCCGCGCGCGAGCCGCGCCATCGTCAACGGGCATTTTCGGCTGTCCCGACCGGCCGGCCATTCGAGCATCCTCGGCCTCGTCGGCGGGCTGTCGCAATGGTTATTTATCCGCGCCGACGTCGCCTCGGTGACGATCAGCGCCGCCGACCATCTGCTGGACACCCCGCCGGAAGCGCTCGCGGCCCGCATGTGGCCCGAGGTCGCGCGCGCGTTGGCGCTCGGCGAGCCACCCTTGCCGCGATTTCGAATCGTCAAGGAGCGGCGCGCCACCTTCGCCCAGGTTCCCGACGAAATCGCGCGGCGCGCGCCGGCGCGGACCCGATGGCGGAATCTTTTCATTGCCGGCGACTGGACGGATACCGGTCTTCCCGCGACCCTTGAAGGCGCGATCGCCTCGGGCAACGCGGCGGCGGCGGCGGTTTCGGCAAGCGCCAACACTTGACAAAGGGTGGTCTTCGAACCCAAACCCCGCGCCAAGGACGCGCGCCGACGGCGCGCGATGCCGACACGCGATACGGAACGCTAGAGGCGCACGATCAGGATGCTTGAACGGCTCGCCACCCGGCGCCGCGGCGAAGACGACTCCCAGTCGAGCGCGCTCGATTCCGTGATCGACGAAGGGGCGCGCGGGCTCGAGGCTTGCCAGCAAGCGGACGGCCATTGGGTCTTCGAGCTGGAAGCGGACGCGACCATTCCGTCCGAATACATCCTGCTCAACCACTTCCTCGGTGAAATCGACCCCGCTGTCGAGGCCGAGATCGCAAAGTTCCTGCGCCAGCGCCAGGGCGAACACGGCGGTTGGCCGTTGTTCCATGACGGCGACATCGATCTGAGCGCGACCGTGAAGGCCTATTTCGCCCTGAAGCTGGCCGGCGATTCACCGGCTGATGCGCACATGCGCCGCGCGCGCGAAGCGGTGCTGGCGCACGGAGGCGCGGCCCGGGCGAACGTGTTCACGCGGATCACGCTCGCGCTGTTCGGCCAGGTTCCGTGGCGGGCAACCCCGGTCATGCGGATCGAGGCTATGCTCGCGCCCAAGTGGTTTCCGTTCCACTTTTCCAAGGTGTCCTACTGGTCGCGGACGGTGATGATCCCGCTTCTGATCCTGGCCATGTTGAAGCCGCGCGCGCGCAATCCCCGCGCAGTCGGGGTCGAAGAGCTGTTCACGACGCCACCGGATCGGGAGCGCCGTTACTTCAGGAACCCGACGGGACGTTGGCTGGGCGCGGTCATGCTCGGCGTCGATCGCGTTGTCCGCGCGCTCGAGCCGGCGTTTCCCCGGGTGCTCGAGCGACGGGCGCTGAACAAGGCTCTCGCGTTCATCACCGAACGGCTCAACGGCGACTACGGGATCGGTGGAATATTCCCGGCGATGGCGAACGCGCTGATGGCGTTCCATGCGCTTGGCTACGACCGCGGCCATGCGAACGTGATCGCCACGCGCAAGGCCATCGACGGATTGGTCGTGCGCAAGGACGACGGCGCCACCTACTGCCAGCCATGCAGCTCGCCGGTGTGGGACACCGGGCTCGCGGTGCACGCCATGTTGGAGGCGGGTCGCGACGACGCGGCCATGAAGGCAGCCGATTGGATGCAGGCGCGCCAGATTCGCGATGTTGTCGGCGATTGGGCGGCGAACCGCAGGAATCTCAGACCGGGCGGATGGGCCTTTCAATACCGCAACGACCACTATCCCGACGTGGACGACACGGCCGTCGTCATCATGGCGTTGCAGCGCGCCGGTTCCGCGCGCTACGCCGAGGCCATCGCCCTGGGCGCCGAGTGGATCGTTGGCATGCAGAGCCGCAACGGCGGTTGGGGCTCGTTCGACGCCGACAACGCGTACACCTTGCTCGAGCATATCCCGTTCGCGGATCACGGTGCGTTGCTCGATCCCCCGACCGCCGACGTGACAGCGCGGTGCACGTCGATGCTGGCCCAGCTCGGCTACGACCGCGATCATCGCGTGATGAGTCGGGCGCTCGCGTTCCTGAGACGCGAGCAGGAGGACGACGGGTCCTGGTTCGGCCGCTGGGGCACCAATTACGTCTACGGCACCTGGTCCGTCCTCGCGGCATTCAACGCCGCGGGCGAGGATATGGACGCACCCCACATCCGCAAGGCGGTGGAATGGCTGAAATCGTGCCAGCGCGAGGACGGCGGCTGGGGCGAGGACTGCGCGAGCTATTGGGAAGGTCGCCGCGACGAGGCCAAGACCAGCACGCCGTCGCAAACGGCATGGGCGGTCCTCGCGCTCATGGCGGCGGGCGAGGCGGCCGGCGATCACGTCGCGCGCGGGATCGGGCACCTGATCGACGCCGAGCGCAAGGACGGCGTCTGGGAGGAACGGTATTTCAACGCGGTCGGATTTCCACGCGTCTTCTACCTCCGCTATCACGGCTATTCGGCCTACTTCCCCCTTTTGGCTCTCGCGCGCTACCGCAACCTCACCTCGGGCGGCGCGCGGTTTCCGACCTACGGCTTCTGATTGGACCGGATCGGCGTCATCACAGGCCTGCTGAGCGAAGCCGAATGTCTGGACGCGCTGGCGGCGTCGGAGCGGCCGGCCACCGAGGTCGCCGGGGCAAATGCCATGCGCGCGCGGGCGAAGGCGTCGGCGCTGGTTTCTCGGGGGTGTCGGGCGTTGCTCAGTTTCGGGGTCGCCGGTGGGCTCGATCCGGCGCTGCGGGCGGGCGATCTGGTGCTTGCCCAAAGCGTGCGCGCGACGGACGGGCGAACGTTCGCGACCGACGCGGCGTGGCGCGAACGACTCGAAACGGCGCTCGACGGTTTGATCCCGGTGGCGACCGGGGGCCTTGCCGGCAGCGATCGTATGATCGCGGCGCCCGCCGAGAAGGCCGCGCTTCGCCTAGCCACCGGGGCCGCCGCCGTCGACATGGAGAGTCACGGCGTGGCGCGGGCGGCGAACGAGGCCGGGGTTCCGTTCCTGGTGTTGCGGGCGATCAGCGATGGCGCCGCCGACGCGATCCCCGAATGGGTCCTCGACGGCGTCGCCGCCGACGGGAGTCTCGATCCCAAGCGGATTGCCGCGCGGCTGTTTGGCCGTCCCTGGTCGGTCTGGTCGCTGATCGGCGCGGCCCGGAACAACGGCCGCGCGCTCGCGAGCCTAAGCCGCGTCGCTGTGCTCGCCGGTGGCCGGTTCTGTTTCGCCTAGGCGCCGCACCAACGTGTCGAAGACGTACTCCGCCGGGCGTTGCCCGTCCAATTCGATCTCCGGCGCCATGGGTCCCTCGGTCGCGACTCCGCCGAGCGCGACCTTGAGGGCCTTCCACGGATGGGCCACGGTATCGGCGACCGCGGTCGGCTCGTAGCCGCAGTGGACCATGCAATCGGCGCATTTCTCGTAGGCGCCGGTTCCGTAAGTGTCCCACGCGGTCTCTTCCATGAGCTCCTTGAACGTGGCCGCGTAGCCCTCGTTCAGAAGATAACACGGACGCTGCCAGCCGAAGACGTTGCGGGTCGGGT
>JAKZXM010000082.1:0-6602 GCA_047514975.1 Rhodospirillales bacterium | reverse complement strand
GACCGCGTGCATCACGGTGGTGTGGTCGCGGCCGCCGAACTTGCGGCCGATCTCGGGCAACGAGCGCGTCGTGAGCTGCTTGGCAAGGTACATGGCGACCTGACGGGGGCGCGCGACCGAGCGCGCGCGCCGCGCCGAATGCATGTCCGACAGACGTAAGTTGAAGTGTTCGGATACGCGCTTCTGGATCTCCTCGATCGTAACCCTTCGGTCGTTGGCGCGCAGCAGGTCGTGCAGCACCTCTTGGGTGGTTTCCATGGTGATGTCGCGCCCCACCAGTTGGGCGTGGGCGATGACCCGGTTGAGCGCGCCTTCCAGTTCGCGAACGTTGGCGGTGATCCTGTGGGCCAGGAACTCCATGATCTTGCGCGGAATTTGGACGTTCATCTGTTCGGCCTTGGACTCCAGGATCCCGAGGCGCAACTCGTAGGTCGTGGCATGAATGTCGGCGACGAGCCCGCAGTTGAGGCGCGAGATCAGGCGCTCCTCCATGCCTTCCAAGTCCGAGGGTGACTTGTCGGCCGAGATCACGATCTGACGACCCTGGTCGACCAAGTCGTTGAAGGTGTGGAAAAACTCCTCCTGGGTCGAGTCCTTGCCGCTGATGAACTGGACGTCGTCGATCATCAGCACGTCGACCGAGCGGAACTGCTCCTTGAAGTCCATCATGTTCTGTTCGCGCAACGCGCGGATGAACCGGTACATGAACTTCTCGGCCGACAGATAGACGACCGAGCGCGACGCATCGCGCGTGCCGATGTGCCACGCGATCGCGTGCATCAGATGCGTCTTGCCCAGGCCGACGCCGCCGTAAAGGAACAACGGATTGAAGGTGACCGCGCTGGCCCCGGCCACCCGTTTCGCCGCCGCGTAGGCGAACTCGTTGGGCTTGCCGACCACGAAGTGCTCGAACGTGAAGCGCGGATCGAGGGGGGCGCTGAGATCGCCGCGTCCGGGAACGCCCGATGTGCTCCGCGACGCGGTCGACCGGGCCGGGGGGCGCCGCGCGCCTGGGGCGGCACGCCGGTCGCGGGCCCGGTCGTCGTCTTCGCCGCGAACCGCGCGATCGGACTGCACGACGATATCGACGCTGCGGACGGCGGCGCATTCGTCGCCCCAGTAGAGCTGGAGACGCTCAAGATAATGGGCCAGCACCCAATCGCGCATGAAACGCGTCGGAACCGCGATTCGGACAGCGCCATCACGCAGCTCGCGCACGGCCATCGGCTTCAACCAGCTGCGATAGGCCGTTTCACCGATTTCGCCGCGCAAGCGCTCGCAAACCCTTTGCCATTGCGAGTCGAGTTCGCCCTCGTCGCCGTCACGCTCGGACACCAATGATTTCCCCCCAAGCTCGTCGGACGGACATGCCGCCGCCAACCCGCAGTCGAAGGTGCGCGTGGCCCCCCCCCGGGTGGCGGATATGGCCGCCCGGCTCAGCCGACACCATCCCGGCACGGTTCTCGGCCCGTCGCCGATGGCGCCCGTCATCCGCCCTTACATTCGATCGCTGGAGCCACGGCCCGGGCCCGGCCTACTCTCGCGACCAGTGCCGCACCTTCGAACCCGTGCCCCTCTGGAACGATCCTCCCCTCCGACCAATGGCCCTGTCTCTCGTTTGTGGTTGTTCATGCCCGCTCGGACATGCCGGTGCCTGGCCCAGAATTTTGATCGTTACTTAAAACTTATCGTACACTCACTGAGTTTTTCTTTTCTATCCGCCGCACGCTCGCGAGTGTTGCCACTAACGATTAATACAAGCGTACAAATACTTCGTCATGATTTGATTTTCTCTACCGCATTCGACGGGCGACGGCGCGGTCAGACTCCGAACCTACAGGGCCGAATAATCCGATTCAACGGGGTCGAAACGGGAACGCGGGAAAAAATTTTCTTGACATCGGCGCCCAGGAAGAGGGCGCGTCAAGGGCCGCGCGCAGAATGCGCCGCGGCCCTGAACTTTGGCCGACACCTTGGCCGGCCGCCGCTCCCCCTGGGAAACCCGGGGAGCGCCAAGCCCGGTCCTCAGGCCGGCATCACCTTGATGCGTTGAGACAGCCGAGAGAGTCTTCGCGCCGCCGTGTTGCGGTGAACCAACCCCTTGTTGACGCTGCTCATGAGGTACGGCTGGGCTTCGCGCAACGCCGCGGCGGCCACTGTCCGATCGCTGCTTTCGATGGCTTTTTCAACCTTGCGGACGAAGGTTCGCGTGCGGCTTTTTCGGGCATGATTAATGATCTCACGGCGCTGGTCGCGCCGGATTCGCTTCTTGGCGGACGGATAATTGGCCATCTGATCGTAATCGCTTCGCGGCCCGACTCTGAGGGAGGGCGCTTATAGTGTCCGCCCGCATGCACGTCAACCCTGCCCCGTTGCCGAGACCGCCGCGTCGGGCGAGGCGTCAGCGCGGCGCGCGGGCGCTAGGAGACAGGCCAAAGCGCACCGTCAGCGACCCGGCATCGCCCGAGCCTGTGCCCGAGTCGAGAAAGACGAGCTCGAGGATTTCGCCTTCCCTCTCGAAACTCGTCGGCCCGATTCGCGCCCATCCCAATTGGGGCAAGGTGGCGTCATAGAATTCGATCACGGAGTCGCGGCTGACGCGGCCCGTGGCGAACGCCTCGACGATGCGGCCCGAGGGCGTATCGAAGACCATGTCCCGTTGCGGGGCCTCATCGAGGCCCGGCATCAACGGCAGATCATCGATGGCGCTGACGAACGGGCGATCCTGGGCGTGAGTCGCGGGTTCGACGGCGCCGAACGAAAGCGCGGCGGCGGCGAGCGCGGCCGTCCACAGGGGCTTCCAGCGGAACATGGGGTGCGATCCTCCCTCAGCGCTGCTTGGTCGAACAATAGAACGTCGCCCGCCCGCCCTGGCCGATTCGCCGAATTCCGCCGGTTTTCGCGACCTCGCACACGCAGCCCGGACAGCGTTCTCCGACCCGGCCATAGACCGCGAAGCGGTGCTGGAAGTAGCCGAGCTCGCCGCTCGGTTGGCGGTGGTCGCGCAGGCTCGCGCCGCCCGCGGCGATCGCTTCCTTGAGTACGCGGCGAATCGCTGACGCAAGCCTTCGGGCGCGCCGGACCCCGACCGTGCGCGCCGTCCGTTTGGGTGAAATTCCGGCCCGGAACAGGCTTTCGCAGACATAAATGTTTCCCAGCCCGGCGACCATACTCTGGTCCATGAGCGCCGATTTCACCGTCGTCTTGCGCCCGGCGAGGAGTGAAGCGAGCTTCGCTCCCGTGAACCCATCGTCGAGGGGCTCGACGCCGAGTGCGGCCAGAAGCGGGTGGCCCGCGAGCCCGGCGGTTTCGGCCAACGCCATCAGCCCGAAGCGCCGCGGATCGCAAAAGCGCAAGAAACCGCGATTTCCGGCGCGGTCCGGGGCGATCTCGAACTCCACGTGATCATGGGTCTCGAACGGGGGCCGCGTGCCCGCGAACCACCTGAGCCGCCCCGACATGCCGAGATGGATGATGCACGAAAGGCCGCCCTCCATGCGGACGATCAGGTACTTGGACCGCCGGTCGAGCGCCAGCACGCGCCTGCCTTCGAGGCGAGGGGCGAAGTCGGGGGCGATCGGCCGCCTTAAGTCGCGGCGGCGCACTTTCACGCGCGCCATCCGGCGTCCCACGAGGACGGGGGCGAGACCGCGGCGGACGGTTTCGACTTCGGGCAGTTCGGGCATCGCGGCCAATCACAACCATGACGTCGCCCATGGCGACGGCCGAGAGTAGCGCCACGGTGCGCGCTCGGCTATGGTCCCGTCCCATGTCGCAATCGCGTGCCCGCGCCGCAAGCGACGGCGAATCGAGCCCCGCAGCGGAAGCGGTCGACTTCGGCTTTCGCCGCGTCAGCGCGGACCGCAAGGGGCGGCTCGTGCGGGCCGTCTTCGATTCGGTCGCGCCGCGTTACGACCTCATGAACGACTTGATGAGCGCCGGCCTTCACCGCCACTGGAAGAACGCGCTCGTGGACTGGCTGAACCCGCGTCCGGGCATGCGCGTTGTCGATATCGGCGGCGGGACCGGCGACGTCGCGCACCGATGCCTCGCGCGCGGCGCCCGGCCCATCGTCTGCGACGTCAACGCCAGCATGCTCGACGTCGGCCGCGATCGCGACATCGACGGCGGCGCGCTTTCCGCCATTTCCTGGGTCAACGGCGATGCCGAGAGGCTGCCGTTCGCGGATTCCTCGATGGACGCCTGCGCGTCCGCGTTCTGCCTTCGCAACGTGACCGATCTTCCCCAGGCCTTGACGGAAGCGCGCCGGGTGCTGAAGCCGGGCGGGCGATTTCTGTGTCTCGAGTTCTCGCGGGTGGTGATCCCCATCCTGGATCGTCTCTATGATTCGTACTCCTTCCGGGTGGTGCCTCTGCTCGGTCGCTGGGTCGCGGACGACGAAGAGGCGTATCTCTATCTCGCCGAAAGCATCCGCCGTTTCCCCGCCCAAGAGGCCTTCGCCGCCATGATCACCGAAGCGGGCCTCGGCCAAGTCAAGCACCGCAACCTGTCGGGCGGAATCGCGGCGCTGCACTCCGCCTGGCGCGTCTAGTACCCACTATCACAGTAGGATCACACGTGTGACGGTCTTGGGCGAGCCTTCGGCGAGGAGCACGGCTCGAAGTGATGCCGATCATCACGAGGGCCATGCGACGACGTCCGAGGCTTGCCCAAGACCGCCCGAGGGGTCGCTTTTCGCGCCTTTTGGCGGGCGTCGGCGCCGCTTGCCGATGTCCGGGCATCGCCCGCGCGACGCCTCCTGCCCAAAAGACGCGAAAGGACGATCACACGTGTCATCCTACTGTGATAGGGGGTACTAGGCGCCCGGACGTCCGTCCGTGGACGGTTTGCGCAACGGATTCCGATTGCTGGGCTTGGCGCGATCGCTCGCGCGCCACGACGCGTTGTCGGCGCTCGAGCGGCTTGGGATCGCGCCCGGGGCCGTCCGGCTCGCGAAACTCGTCCGCCGATCGCGCGGCGGCGCGTGTTCCGCGAGCGCGCTGGCCCGCGCCTTGTCCGAGGCGGGGCCGGGCTTCGCCGCGCTCGGCCGCCTCGTCGGCCGTTATTGGGAACCCTTGGGACTTGGTGCGCTCGGCGCCGGCGACGGTGCGTGCCCGCGGCCACCCCCTGTGGCCGGGCGCGAGGTGCGGGCCACGATTGCGCGTCAACTTCACCAGCCGTTCGGATCGCTGTTCTCGGCGTTCGACGACGCGCCGAACACCATCGGGCCCCTCGCCCAGGTGCATCGTGCTGAGAGCGCCGACGGCCGCGCGCTCGCCGTCAAGGTCCTGCGCCCCGGCGTGGATCGGGCGCTGATGCGCGACCTCGCGCTGATGCGCGCGCTCGTCGGCCGCTCGCGCACCGCCGGCCCGACTGGCGGGGATTGAGGGTCGAGGACGCCATCGACGGCATCGCCGAAGTGCTGGAGACGGAGATCGATCTCAGGCTCGAGGCGGCCGCGGCGACGGAAATCGCCGACAACTTCGTCGGCGACGAGACGTTCCGCGTGGCCGAGACGGACTGGGAACGATCCGCTCGCCGGGTCTTGACCCGCGAGCATGTGGCGGGACCCGGAATTGGCGAGCGTGACGCGATCCTGGCCGCCGGTTTCGACCCCGCCCGGATCCTGCAAAACCTGATCGCCGCCTTCTTCAAGCAAGTGTTGCGCGACCGCGCATTCCTCGCCGAGACCTCGGGCGAGACCCTGCGCCTCGCCCACGACGGCGCGATTGTCGCCGCCGATCTCGGCGCCGTCGTTCGCTTGACGCCGGGGGTTAGCCGGAGCCTCGGCAAGCTTCTCGCCGGTCTCGTCGAGCGCGACTTCGAAGGCGCGGCGCGGGCCCTTGTGGAAGCCGGGTGGGTCCCCCCCCATCGCGAACCCGCCTCGATCGCGCGCTCGCTCGAGCGGATCGCCGGCGGCCCGCGCGGCGGCCGGGCGTCGTTTTCCGACCTCATCGTCCCCGTCTTTCACAACGCCGAGCTCGCGATCCTCGACGGGCAACCGAGGCTGATCTCTTTCGAATCGGCGCTGCTCGCCATCGAGGAGATCGCGGCCGCGATCGCGCCGCAAACGCCTCTTTGGGATACGGCCTTGCCGGTGATCCGAAGCTGCCTGGCCGACATCCCCGCCCGCGGCGGCCGGCGGGCCGAGCGTCCGCGCCCGGTCGCGTCCGGGCTCGCGGAAGGCCGACGTCCCGGCGAGCCCCCGGCGCGTCCTCCCGCCGATACGCTTCGTCTCTACCCCAAGGCGATCCGGAGGTTTCGCTCCAACCTCGAGAAAAATCCGTTCCTGCCGATGACGTGGATCGTCTTCGTCGCGTTCTTTATCTTCCTGGCGCTGATCCTCTGATCCCGGCGCCGTCCTAGACCAGATCGTGGTCGCTCGGATTCGCGTAGGCGCGATCCGCCGAGTGCGTGATTCTGGTCTGTTCCATTGAAATCGAGCGGATCGGCGCAGCCGATTGCCACCGCATCGCGGTTCCAATCAGGCACGATCCGCTCTAAACTGTTGGATCCATTCCCCGATCGGTCGCGAATTCGGTCATGCTCGAAGATAAGAGACTCCTAGTGGTCGTCTCGGGCGGCATTGCCGCCTACAAGTG
>JAKZXM010000081.1:0-3954 GCA_047514975.1 Rhodospirillales bacterium | reverse complement strand
GCAGTCCACACCGGCGCTCCCGTCATGCTCGCAATCGATCACGTCGTTCAGAACGACGCGCCCGACGGCGGCACACTCGAGCGGGTCGACGACGAAGGACATCACATGGATCTTGTTCGGCCGCAGGCGGCCGAAGTCGGTGGTGAGCCGCTTGAGGATCAGCCCGCCCTTGTCGAACAGGACCAGATCGGTGCTGAATTTGGCGAACGCCACCTGCGAGACGTTGTCGATGACCACGTAGACTTGGCACGCGCCGGCTTTCTGGTTGAGCGCGTTGAGCTCGATCGACAACAGCTCGGGCGCCGGCTGGGCCCGCGCCGCCACGGCGGCAATAACCCCGATCGCCCAGGCCAAGGCGATCATGCGAAACGATTTCTTGAGCATGCATCCTCCCCCATCAAAAATTTGCGGCCGAAGTGCGCCGGGATTTTCCCCTAGGCGGCCTGGCGATCCTAGCACATTTGCGAAGGCGGACGGGAGAGAGGCTGGGCTTACCGTTCCGCCTTTCTCATCGTTCCTGCGGACCGGGCACGATCGGTTGGCCCCCGCCGTCGCCCTCCTGGCGCCGAACGCTTCTGGCGTGGCCGGAGATGCTTTGGGCCTCGATGAAGACGCGCGTGATCTCGGGGAACGCCTTCTTGATGGCGTCCTCGAGCTCGGATATGGCCGCCTCGACATCCGAAGAGGTGAGCGAGTCGGAGAAATCGAGGCTGATGTTCGCGAGAACGTCGTCGGGGCCGAAGTGCATGGTGAGCACCTCGTTGATCGCCAGGATCCCGGGCTGATTGTCGGCGATGGTCCGGATTCCGGCGACCGTCGAGCGTCGCGCGGCCTCGCCGATCAACAGCTCCTTGCTCTCGTAGGCGAGGAAGAACGCGGTCGCCGCCAGGATCGACCCGATCGCGATCGAGCCGACCCCGTCGAGGACCGGCATGGCAAGCGCCTCGGCGGCGGCGATGGCGACGAAGGCGACGAGCAGGCCCAAAAGCGCGGCGGTGTCCTCGAACAGCACCGTGAACACCGCCGGATCCTTGCTCGCGCGGACCTCATCGAGGAACCCGCGCGGGCCTTTCGCCTTTCGGAATTCGCTGAACGCGACCCACCAGGCGGCGAACTCGAACACCGCCGCGATCCCGAGAACGGCGTAATTCAAATGGGGATCGGCGACCGGGCGGGGATCGCCGAGCGTGTCGATCCCCTCGACGATCGAGACGACCGCGCCGGCGGCGAAAATCAGGATGGCCACCACGAAGGTCCAGAAATAGATCTCCTTGCCGTAGCCGAAGGGGTGTCGGGTATCGGCCGGCTTCGCGGCGCGCCGAAGCCCGTGGAGCAGCAGGACCTGGTTGCCGGTATCGACGAGGGAGTGAACGCCCTCGCTCAGCATCGCCGAGCTTCCGGTGGCGGCGGCGGCCGCGAACTTGGTCACCGCGATCAAGGCGTTTCCGGCGAACGCGGCGAAGACCACCTTTTTTCGATGAGTGGCGCGACATCCATCCGTCCCGTTTATCGGCGAGGCCGGCGGCGCGCGCAGCCACCGCTCGCCGCCGATGGGCTTAGAGAGTGCGCAGCCCGCGCGCAAAGAAGAACGAAAAGGGGTGGACGACGAGCGGGATATCGGCCGTCGGGCCGCCCCCGGCGCTCATCTGGGGCTGCGCCGGCGGTCGCTCCGGCGAATCGAAAAAGAACCGGAAGTAGGGGTCGCGGAACAGGGGGTTCTCCTCGGCGGGGGCGCGGCTGAGGACGGCGATGTTGACCACCGCCGGCGTGACACCTTCTCGAGCAGGGGCGCCAGGCTCGGAACGCCTCCCTTGCCCTCGAGCAACGGGATTCCGGCTTCGGCGGATGCGGTCGGTGTGCTTGCCCAGGCGATAAGAAGGCCGAGGACGAGCGACGCCAAGGATCTGTTCATCGCGAGGGGAACCTTCCAATCAGGCACATGATTTGGGGTCGATTCCGGGTGCGCGCAACCGCGTGGGCGCGCCGCCTATCCCCAGGGGCCGCCGCGCCGCGCCGGGGCCTTGCCGCCGGTTGGCGGCGAAGAGGCGCGCTTGGCGGCGAGAAGCGGAAATCCGGGCTTTCGGAAGACGACGATCAGGGCTGCGCCGGCGACGAAGCCGCCCACGTGCGCCCAGTAGGCGACGCCGCCCGTGCCCGCGGTCTGCGCGGCCGAACTGAAAAGCTGGAGGACGAACCAGAAACCGAGAACGAAGACCGCCCGCACCCGGATCAGCTGTGTGAAGAAACCGAGCGGGATCAGCACGAGCACGCGCGCGTGCGGATACAACAACAGATACGCCCCCAGGATGCCGCCGATGGCGCCGCTGGCCCCGATCATCGGAATCGCCGATCCCGGGTCCTGGGCCGCCTGGGCCATGGCCGCGGCGGCGCCGCACAAGACGTAAAAGACGACGAAGCGCCCGTGTCCCATGGAATCCTCGACGTTGTTCCCGAAGATCCAGAGATACAGCATGTTCCCGACCAGATGCAGCCAACCGCCGTGCAGGAACATGGCGGTTACGATCGAGGATATGGCGGGGACCGAGGGTGCGGGGCGGGGAAGCGAGCCGTCGCCGAACAAAACCCCCGGAACGAACCCGAACCCGTAGACGAACCGGGCGTGGTCGTCGGGCGGCAACGAGAACTGCCAGAGGAAGACGGCCGAGCACGCGGCGATGAAGCCGATCGTCACCACCGGCTTGATCGCGGTCGGGTTGTCGTCGTGAAGCGGGATCATGGTCGCATCCCAACGCTCCGTCCCGCCGACCGGGCTCGCGGGCGCGCCGCATCCCATCTTAGAAGGCCGGCCGCACCGCTTCCAGCGGTCGCACGTTCGATCGCTGCGTGGTACAGTGGCGCGCGCAAACGAGAAGCGGGCGCGAAGCCAATGAGAGCGATCGTTCTCGTCCTTTGCCTCGCCTTTGCCGGCGCGGCGGCGGCACAGGAAGCCGCGCCTCCCGATGCGGCGGGCGGCGGCGGCGAGTTCCGGGAAACCCAGGCGCTCATCGAGCGCATGCAGGCGCGCATCGCCGCCATCAACGCCGCCTCGTCGACGCGCAACGAGGGAATCGAGTACCTCAACGAGCAGATTGCCAAGGCGATCCAGATGATCGCAAGCGGCCGTGCGGACAACCAAAACCTTCTTCAGACCAAGGTCGATATCGAGGACGAGCTGCGTCAGCTGTTCGTGGCGCGGGACGACTTGACGGCGCGACTGACCGAGGCGAACGAGAACCGCGAAACCGTGGTCGCCGATTTGAACTCCAAGATCGCGGGGTTGTCCGACTTGCTCGATCTCGAGCGGAAGAAGGCGGCCGAGGCTGGCGGGAAGGTCGCGCGCCTGACCGAAACCCTTGCGGCGAGCCGCGCTGAGGGAGACGTCTTGGAACGCGAACTCGTGCAGTCGCGCGAAACCCTCGCAAGCGCCATGGACCTGGCGCAAGAACGCCAAGAGGCAATCGAGGGGTTGACGCGCGAGGTGCTCGAACACCAGAACGAAATCGAGGCCTTGACGCGCGAGTCGCGGGAGATGCGCAGAGCCCTCGACGACGCGCGGTCCGGGGCGTCGGACCAAGCGGCCCAGTTGGCGCGAATCCGCCGAGACCTCGACGCCGCGCTGGACGATAGAGCGCGGGGGCTGTCGCGTTACCGGTCGGAATTTTTCGACCGCCTTCGGGACGCGCTCGGCGATCACCCCGACATCCGCACCGTCGGTGATCGATTCGTCTTTCAATCGGAGGTGTTGTTCGAATCCGGTGCGGCGGACCTCGACAGCGCGGGCCGCCAGGCGCTCGACAAGCTCGCGGACACACTCATGCAAGTGACCAAAACCATTCCCGACGACGTCAGTTGGATACTCCGGGTGGACGGACACACGGACCGGGTGCCGATCCGCAACTTCCAATTCGAATCGAACTGGGAGCTCTCGACGGCCCGTTCCGTCTCGGTGGTGGA
>JAKZXM010000080.1:0-2524 GCA_047514975.1 Rhodospirillales bacterium | reverse complement strand
CCAGCGCCGAACGGGCAAGATCCCATGCGCGCTCAGTCGTTTCCGGATCGTCCACGATCACCTCCACGCCGTCCCGACACGCGCGGCCGCCCCCAGAGAAGGGAGGGGACGGCAAACGGCGTCGGGGGTTCCGATTCGAAGCACCGAAGACCGGCCCCGTCAACCGGTTCGTTGACCGGGCGGCCGAGAGGCGCCGCGTCAGCGGAATCATATGCCGGCGACGCGACCCGGGGTCCAGGAAAGACCTTTGCGCGGGGAATCAGCCCGTGCAATAACCCCTGGCACCGCGCGTCATGGCTTTTTTCCTCCCGGCCTCGAGCAATGGCGGCTGATCGCCTCACCGACGACCCCGCGACCGAATCGCCGGACGCGCCGGCGTTGTCGGTGGTCGTGCCGGTCTTCAACGAGGCCGAAAACCTGCGCCCGCTCATCGCCGACATCTGCGGTGCCCTCGAAGGCGAATTGGACTACGAGATCGTGTACGTCGACGACGGCAGCACCGACGACACTCCGCGGACACTGCGGGCGCTCGCGTCCGAGCGGGCGCGGCTCCGGACCGTGCGCCACCGAAGCCGCGCCGGGCAAAGCGCGGCCATCGCCACGGGGGTCCTGGCCGCGCGCGCGCCGGTGATCGCCACCCTCGACGGCGACGGCCAGAACGATCCCGCAGATATCGTCGATCTGTTGCGCGCGTTTCGGGACGCCTCTGCCGAGAATCGGGTCAGGCTGCTCGTCACCGGACAGCGGACGCGGCGTCGCGACGGCTGGGTGAAAAGGGCGTCCTCGGTGATCGCCAATCGCGTGCGCGCGTGGGCTTTGCGCGACGAGACGCCCGATACCGGCTGCGGGTTGAAGCTGTTTTCGCGCACGGCATTCCTCGAACTTCCGCGGTTCGATCACATGCACCGTTTCTTGCCGGCGCTCGTGCTGCGGGGCGGCGGGCGCGTAATCTCGGTTCCGGTCGGCCACCGTCGGCGGTCGGCGGGGCGTTCGAAATACGGGATCGCCAATCGGCTGTGGGTCGGAATCGTCGATCTGTTCGGGGTCATGTGGCTGCGCCGGCGTCCGATCACGCCGGCCCTCGAAGATACGGAGAAGGAAGACTGATGGTCCTCAATCTCGGGTTCATGGTGGTGACGTTGACCGCGTGGACGGCGGTCGGCTTCGCCGGCCAGGTGATGTTCTTCATGCGCTGGGTGGTTCAGTGGATCTTCAGCGAACGCGTGCGCAGGAGCATCATTCCCGTCTTGTTCTGGTATTTCAGCATCTTCGGCGGCATCGTCCTCTTGACCTACGCGATCCACATCGAAGATCCGGTCTTTATTCTCGGCCAGACGGCCGGGCTGTTCATTTACGGGCGCAACCTCCACTTCGTCTACCGCGACCGGCGCGGTACAGAGCCGCCTCCGCCAGGGTCCGCCATGCCGCATGGGCCCGCCACGCCGCAAGGGCCCGGCGAGCGTCCTTGGGATTCGCGCGAACGCCCATGACCGTGGGCAACCGGCAGGCGGTGCTGTGGGCGGGTCTTTCCGTCGTCCTGGTGGTCGTCGCGCTTGTGACCCGTCCGCTGCTTCCGGTGGGCGAGACCCGCTATCTTTCGGTCGCCTGGGAGATGTGGTCGGGCGGCGATTCCCTTGTCCCCCGCCTGAACGGCGAGGCCTATTCCCACAAGCCGCCGCTTCTCTTCTGGCTCATGCACGCGGGCTGGGCCGTCTTCGGCGTCAGCGAGTGGTGGCCGCGCCTGCTCTCGCCCGCCTTCGCGCTTGCGTTGCTGTTCGCGGCCGCGCGCCTGGGCCGGCTTTTGTGGCCGCAAGCGGGCGCCGGCCGCGCCGCGCCGCTGGTGCTGTTGGCGAGCGCGTTCTGGGCGGTCACGACCACGCTCACCATGTTCGACATGTTGCTGGCGTTCGCGACCGTGGCCACGCTCATCGGCGTCGTCCGGGCGTGGCGCATGGGCCGGCCCCTCGATTGGACGCTCGTCGCGTTCGGCATCGCCGCGGGAATCCTGACCAAGGGGCCGGTGATGCTCGTCCACGTGCTGCCGGCGGGATTTCTCGCTCCCATCTGGGGGCCTTGTCTTGCGCTGGGGTCGGGGGACACCGATCCGGGTGCCGCGCGGCGATCGGCGTGGGCGTGGTCGCTTCGGTTCGCCGCGGCGGCAGGGGCGGGGCTGGTGTTGGCCCTCGTTTGGGCGGTTCCGGCCGGGATCGCGGGCGGCGAGGCGTACTTCAATGCGATCTTCTGGGGCCAGTCCGCCGGCCGGATGCTCGATTCCTTCGCTCACGAACGGTCCTGGTGGTGGTATTTTGCGGGGCTGGCGCCGCTTCTGCTGCCGCTCGCCCTTTGGCCGGAAGCCTGGCGGTCCCTGGCCCACGGGCCGCGCGCCATGGGTGACGGCGGGTTCCCATTCTGCCTGTGCTGGTTCGTGCCGGCGCTGATCGGGCTCTCGCTCATCAGCGGCAAGCAGTTCCATTACTTGCTACCGGCGATGCCCGCCCTTGCGCTCGGCCTTTCCTTCCTGCTC
>JAKZXM010000079.1:0-4761 GCA_047514975.1 Rhodospirillales bacterium | reverse complement strand
ACGCCTCCTACCCAAAAGACGCGAAAAGACTACCACACGTATCCTCGTACTGTGATTGGGGGTACTAACAATGGCTGGGCGTTACGCTCACCGGGACCGGGCCGCCGGCGCGCGCGCGCCGGCGTCGCGGCGACGATGATTTTCCGGCGCCGGCGAGGGGTCCACGGCGGCCGAACTTCGAGGCGCCTTCGCTGGATCGCGCTGGCGGCCGCCGTCGCCGCGGTCGCCTGGGGTGTCGGACTGTTCCGGTTCGCGGCCATGATCCCCACCGAAGCCGGCGCCGTCACCATGTCCACCGACGCCATCGTCGTGCTCACCGGCGGAAGCCGCCGTCTCGCCACCGGGCTCGAGCTGCTTACGGCGAACGCGGCCGGGATGCTCTTTGTCTCGGGCGTCTATCGCGGCGTCGATGTCTCCCAGCTTCTGCGCCATTTCCAGAACGCGCCCGACGATCTGCGCTGCTGCGTGGAGATCGGCCACGACGCAGGC
Organism: Rhodospirillales bacterium; assembly: GCA_047514975.1. GTDB lineage: Bacteria > Pseudomonadota > Alphaproteobacteria > Rhodospirillales > JASLLV01 > JASLLV01. The sequence goes on along the minus strand of JAKZXM010000079.1, from coordinate 4,272 downwards.
GATACCGCGGGCAACGCCCATGAGACCGCGGCATGGGTCCGGCGCCAGGGATTCCGGAGCCTTCGGATCGTCACCTCCAACTATCACGTGCCGCGAAGCATGCTCGAGTTCCGCCACGCCCTTCCCGGCGTCACCCTGGTCGCCCACCCGGTGGTTCCCGAAAGCTTCAAGTACGACGGCTGGTGGCGGTGGCCCGGAACCGCCCGCCTGATCGTCAGCGAGTTCAACAAGACCCTCCTGGTCTGGGTCGCGCATGCGATCGAGAACGTGATCGCGCGCGGCGGCGGGGACGAGCCGTGATCTGGCTCCGCTCGCTCGCCTACAACTTCTTTTTCTTTGCCTGGTTGACGCTCGTTCTGATCGTGCTGATCCCGTTTGCGCCCATGCCGCGCCGGTACATGCGGGCCATCATCCTTTCGTGGGCGCGCACCAATCAAGCGGCGCTGAGGGCGATCGCGGGACTGGACTGCGAGGTGCGCGGGCGCGAGAACGTTCCCGACGGCCCGGTGGTGCTTGCCTGCATGCACCAGTCGTTCTGGGAGACGGCGTTCCTTCTGACCCTCTTCGATGATGCAGCTTTCGTTCTGAAACAGGAGTTGCTGTCGATCCCCCTTTGGGGATGGTACTCGCGCAAATGGGGCAACGTGAGCGTCGACCGTGCGGGCGCCGCAAGCGCGCTCAGGAAAATGGTGCGCGAGGCGCGCAATAGGATCGCGGCCGGACGCCCGATCGTGATCTTTCCCGAGGGCACGCGCGCCGCGCCCGGCGAGAAACGCCCCCTTCATGTCGGGGTCGCCGCGCTTTACGTCGGCCTGGCGGTTCCGGTCGTGCCCGTGGCATTGAATTCGGGCGCCTTCTGGGGACGCCGCGCGTTCCTGAAGTACCCGGGCGTGATCACCCTCGAGTTCCTTCCCCCGATCCCCGCCGGTCTGGACAAGCGCGCCTTCCTGGCCGAACTGCAATCCCGTTTCGAAGGCGCATCGGAGCGTCTTCGCCGCGAGGCCGAGACGCCGGCGCGGCCGTGTCCGCGCCCGCGCGCAGCCGCCGAAGACGGCGATTCCGCAAACCCTTAGATCGCCGCGCAGTCCTCGGCGCGCACGTGCAGCATTTGTGAAGAATTCTGTGGATAATTCGCCCCCCACTCGGGCATAAATCGGGCGTTCGTGGACGAAGCCAGCAATTACAATCGCTTGCGCGCTCCCGGCGAGGTGGATAAGAGCGTTAAAACATAACGAGAACATTGCTTGACGGCGGCCTTCCTGCGGCATAAGGTCGATCTGGGAAAGCCTTTGGAATCTTTGACAAAAATGACTTCTGCTTGGCTCTCCGGGCGGTCGCGGTCGCGCCGTTCGGGCGGATTGTCCCGCGTTTGGGGGCGGTGATGGTCGAGCTCGCGTCCATATCGCGTCAGATCTGGGACATGAAGTACCGGCTGAAGGGCGCCGACGGGCGGCCTGTGGACAAGAGCATCGGCGATACCTGGGCGCGCGTCGCCCGTGCCTTGGCAGAGCCCGAGAACGAGCCCGGGCCCTGGGAGAGGCGATTCCTCGACGTCCTCGACGATTTCCGGTTCCTGCCCGCGGGAAGAATCATCGCGGGCGCCGGCACGCGGCGCGACGTGACCCTGTTCAACTGCTTCGTCATGGGCGACATCCCCGACGACATGGCCGGGATCTTCGATGCGCTGAAGGAAGCGGCGCTGACCATGCAGCAGGGCGGCGGCATCGGCTACGACTTCTCGACGCTTCGGCCCAAGGGCGCCGAGGTGCGCGGCGTGGGCGCGGACGCTTCGGGACCGCTGTCGTTCATGGACGTCTGGGACGCCATGTGCCGGACGATCATGAGCGCCGGCTCGAGACGCGGCGCCATGATGGCGGTCATGCGGTGCGATCACCCCGACATCGAGGCGTTCATCGAGGCCAAGCACGAACCCGGGCGGCTTCGCATGTTCAACCTGTCGGTGCTGGTGAGCGACGCCTTCATGAACGCGGTGAAGGAGGACGCCGCCTGGGAGCTGGTCTTCGAGGGGGTCGTCTGGCGAAGTATTCCCGCGCGCGAGCTGTGGGAGAAGATCATGCGGGCGACTTACGCTTACGCCGAGCCCGGGGCGATCTTCATCGACACCGTCAACCGCCTGAACAACCTTGCCTACTGCGAACACATTCACGCCACCAACCCCTGCGGCGAGCAGCCGCTGCCGCCCTTCGGAGCGTGCCTTCTGGGTTCGGTCAACCTGGCGCGCCTGGTGCACGATCCGTTCACGGACCGCGCCCGGTTGGACACCGGGGCGCTGGTCGACATCGTGGACGCGGCGGTTCGCATGCTCGACAACGCCATCGACGTCTCAAAGTTCCCGTTGCCGGCCCAGGAGCACGAGGCGAAGGCGAAGCGCCGCCTCGGGCTTGGCGTCACCGGCCTTGCCGACGCCTTGATCCTGTGCCGCGCCCGTTACGGCGGCCGCGAGGCGGTCCGGCTGACGGAATCCTGGATGAAGACCGTCCAGCGCGCGGCCTATCTCGCCTCGACCCGAATCGCCGCCGAAAAGGGCGCCTTTCCATTGTTCGATCGCGAGCAATTCCTCGACGGCGCGACGGTCCGCGGCCTCGACGACGACGTCCGCGACGCGATCGCTGGCGACGGCATCCGCAACGCGCTGCTCACGTCGGTGGCCCCGACCGGCACGATCTCGATCTTCGCCGACAACGTCTCGTCCGGCCTCGAGCCGGTGTTCAGCTTCACCTACACGCGCAGCGTCCTCATGCCGGACGGCTCGCGCCGCGAAGAAGAGGTCGCGGATTTCGCCTATCGCCTGTTCCGCCGCCTGGAAGGCGCGGACCGGGCGCTTCCCGACTACTTCGTCGATGCCCAAGGCTTGACGCCGGGCGATCATCTGGTGATGCAGGCCGCGGTCCAGCGCCACGTGGACAGCTCGATCTCCAAGACCATCAACTGCCCCGAAGGCATCCCCTTCGAGGATTTCAAGGGCATCTACGCGACCGCCTTCGAGCTCGGCCTCAAGGGGTGCACCACGTATCGTCCGAACGAGATCACGGGCGCGGTTCTCGAGGCGCCGGGCAAGGGCGCGCGCGGGCGCGCCCCGGAACAGGCCGAGCTGCCGCTCGAATCCCCGGTTTCGGCCGCGCGACCCGTCGACGCGGGCGATGCAGGCGCCGTCGTCTACATGACCCAGCCCCTCGACCGTCCCGAATCCCTGTCCGGCGCCACCTACAAGGTGCGCTGGCCGGACAGCGAACACGCGATCTACATTACCGTCAACGACATCGTCCAGGACGGCCGGCGGCGCCCCTTCGAGGTTTTCATCAACTCGAAGAACATGGAGCATTTCGCCTGGGCGGTGGCGCTGACGCGCATGATCTCGGCGGTGTTCCGGCGCGGCGGCGACGTCTCGTTCGTGGTCGAGGAGCTGAAGGCCGTGTTCGATCCGCGCGGCGGCCAGTGGGTGGCGGGCCGCTACGTGCCTTCGATCCTCGCCGCCATCGGCGAGGCGATCGAACGCCACATGATCGCGATCGGGTTTCTCTCGGCGCCCGCGTCGCACGCTCAGGTGCGCGGCGACGAAAAGGCGGTGGTCGCGCTGGCGGGCGGCGACGGCGGCGCCGGGGCGCGCACCTCCTCCATCCCCTTCCGCCAGTGCCCCAAATGCGGCCAGGCCAGCATCATCCGCCAAGAGAACTGCGACACCTGCACGGCATGCGGCTATTCACGGTGTAGCTGAAGGGCGGTCCGCCTCGCTCGCGGCGCCAAGCACGCGGACCGCGTCCAGGATCCGGTGGAGCGCGCCTTCGCGGATCCCGAGCGCATCCAGTTGGGCGACCGTGTTCTCCAAGTAGGCGCGCGCCGTGCCGTGCTTGCCGCGACTCGATGCGACGATTTCGGCGATTCGCGCGTTCGCGAGCCGGCCCGTGTAATCGGGGTGGTGGCGATCGACGACGAAGGCGCAGGCCCGAACCTTGCCCACAGGCGTCGCCACCGGCAGCCATTTCGGCTCGTAGACGTTGGTGTCGAGCTCGCGTTCCCAAAGATAGGCGAACACGGAATCCGCGCGCTGGGCGGCGACCTCGTACGCGCGCCCGCGGCACGATCCGCCACGGTCGAGCCCGAGAACCAGTCCCGGCTTTCCGGGCGTGCCGCGATACGACGTCGAGCGAACGCAAAACGCCCGGTGATAGCCGCGCAGAAGCGCACTCTCGCAGCGAAGGTAGGGAAAGCCCGGGCGCCACATGAGCGAGCCGTACGCGAACACCCATATCT
>JAKZXM010000078.1:0-3371 GCA_047514975.1 Rhodospirillales bacterium | reverse complement strand
CGCCATGCTCGACGAGTACTACCGCTATCAGGGCTGGGATGTGGCCACCGGCACGCCCACGGCCGAAACCCTCACCCGCCTCGGCATGGAAGAATTCCTCGACGATGTAGCCTAACCGGGCACGGAACGGCTGCGGACGATCGGCTACATCGCGTCACAGGAAGCCGCTGGGGCGAACGTGATGTCCGAATCCGCCGCTGGGACTCGATCTTCCCGCGGGGATCCATGCGCTGCTCACCCTGCAATTCGCGGCGCTGGGGGCGGCGCCCGGACACACCGAGTTCGATCAGCACGTCGTCGAGGGAAAGGCTACGATTCCGGGCGATTTCTTCCACTATCTCCACCACCGATACTTCGAGTGCAACTATGGGAGCACCACCGTGCCGTTCGACCGCTGGCTCGGCACCTTCCGCGACGGTTCCCCGGAAGCGCAAGCGGATGACGCGGCGGGGGCGTGAGAAGCGGACTTAGCGCCTTGGCAGAAAGCGCCGCAGAAGGGGCTTGACTGGCGATCCCCGAGAACCGCTGATTCGTCACGATCATCGAGAGGAGCCGTTAGCGACCGGCCCGGCAGCGACAATTTGGCGAACGTCGCGATTCCGATGCCCGCTTAGCGAGGAGTTTGGAGCGATGCCGCGCGATCCCAGATTCGATCCGCTGTTCGAACCCATTCGGATCGGCCCCAAGACCCTGAAAAACCGCTTCTACCAGGTGCCTCAGTGCACCGGCGCCGGCGTCGACAAGCCCGGCGCCAACGCCGCGCACCGCGCCGTCAAGGCCGAGGGCGGTTGGGCCGCGCTCAACACCGAGGCCTGCTGCATCCATCCCGAGGTCGACCAAACCCTCTCGACGGTCACCAACATCTGGGATGCGGGCGATGTCATCAATCATCGCCATATGGTCGATTCGGTCCACGAGTGGGACGCGCTCGCGGGTATCGAGCTCACCTACGTCGGCGGCCTTCTCGACAACCTCGGCCACCGCGCCGTTGCCGCGGCGACCCATCAGTTTCCCGCGCCCTGGATTCCCCAGGTCTACAGCTACGAGGCCGATGCCGAGGACTTCCAGCGCATCCACCGCTTGTACCTCGAGGCCGCAGCGCGGGCGATGGATGCCGGCTTCGACATCGTCTACGTCCACGGCACCCACGGCGCCTTCCCGGTCCAGGTGCTGTCCAAATACTACAACCGCCGCAGCGACGACTACGGCGGCTCGTTCGAGAACCGCGCGCGATTCTGGGTCAAACTCCTGGACGGCCTGAAGACGGCGGTGGGCGATTGGTGCGCCATCGCCACGCGGTTCTCGGTCGATCAGATTTCCGGACCCAATGGCGTCGAGGTCGGCGATGAGGGCCTCCGCTTCGTCGAGCACGTGACGCGGCTAGGCATCCTCGATTTGTGGGACGTCAATATCTCCGGGCACCACAATTGGGGGGAGGACGCGGCCTCGTCGCGATTCCAAGGCGCCAACCACGAGCGACCGTGGACCCGCGAGGTCAAAAGCATCGCCAACGTCCCGGTGATTGGCGTCGGCCGCTTCACCAGCCCCGACGACATGCTCAACGCGCTCGCTTCGGGGCAGCTCGACATCATCGGCTGCGCCCGGCCCTCGATTGCCGATCCATGGATGCCGCGCAAGATCGACGAGGGCCGGGTCGAGGACATCTGCGAGTGCATCGGCTGCAACATGTGCATTTCGCGTTTCGAGGGAGGCGGGGTCATCGTCTGCACCCAGAACCCGACGGCGCTCGAGGAATATCGCCGCGGCTGGCATCCCGAGCGGTTCGAGGCGGCAACGGAACCGTGCTCGGTCATGGTGGTGGGCGGTGGACCGGCGGGCATGGAATGCGCGCGCGTCCTGGGTATGCGCGGCTACACCGTGCATCTGGTCGAGGCCGAGGCCGAGCTCGGCGGCCACCTTCGCCATGTCGCCCGCCTGCCTGGCCTTGCCGAATGGGGCCGGGTGATCGATTACCGAGAGACCCAGTTCGCCAAGCTTCCCAACGTCGTCGTCCACCGCGGCACCGGCGCCGTCACGGCCGAGGACGTGCTCGCGTTCGAGGCCGAAAAGGTGGTGCTTGCCGCTGGCGCGCACTGGGTCGGCGACGGCATGAGCGCGATGGGTCCGGAACCGATCCCCGGAATCGACTCAGGCTTGCCGGGCTTCGTGACGCCCGAGCAGTTCTGGGCCGGAAAGGAGATTGGCGAACGGGTCGTGGTGCTCGACGGCGACGGCTATTTCATGGCCATCAGTATCGCCGAGGCATTGGCCGATACCGGGGCTCACGTCACCATTCTCACCCACTTCGAAACCATCGCGCCGCTCACCGAGTACACCCTCGAATCGGACAACCTGCGCCGTATGATGCGGCACAAAGGCATCGCCCAGCGCACCGCGCACTGGGTCGAAGGCGTCGAGGCCGGCGCCGGGGGCCTGCGGGTGGCCGCGTACGATCTCTACCGCGACGACTACCGGCGCACGGCCGAGCCGGCGACCGGCGCGGACCCGTACGCGCCGGGAACGGCGGTCGAGGCGCTGGAATGCGATACCGTCGTGCTGTGCACTTCGCGGCGCTCGAACGACGAGCTGTGGCGCGCGCTCAAGGCGGGCAACGAGACGTGGTCCGATAACGGGATCAAAGGCATCTTCCGGGCCGGCGACTGCCTGGCGCCGCGCTATCTGGCCGATGCCATCTTCGACGGCCACCGCGTCGCGCCCGAGCTCGACTCGCCCGATCCGCAACGCCCGCGCGCGGTCATCCGCGAGCGCCAGATATGGGGCAACGAAACCTATCCCAAGCTCGGCGATCCGGTGATCTGAAGCGTTGCAGGGGCCCGTAAGCGAGAATGACCGACGATAAGATACGCCGCCGAAAGCCCGCGCAAACTCTCGCGCCTGAAACCGTGACCGCCCAGGCGATGGGGCGGATCGACGAGGTGACGCGGGCGCTGGTGCCGCCCGTCCATTTGTCCACGACGTACGAACGGGATCCGGACGGTGGCTACAGCTCGGGTCGCGGCTATACGCGCCCGCACAATCCGACTTACGACGAACCCCAAGAACTCCTTGCGACCCTGGAGGGCGGGAGCGATTGCCTGCTTTTCGCCTCCGGCATGGCGGCGGCGACGGCTGTGTTTCAGTCGCTTCTACCGGGCGATCACGTGGTTGCCTCGCGGATCATGTACTGGGCCTTGCGCACATGGTTGATCGATTTCGCGATGTCGTGGGGACTTGACGTTGAATTCGTCGACACCTGTAATCTGGATGCCCTGGCCGCTGCGATGCGGCCCGGCAAGACCCGGCTGGTCTGGCTCGATACGCCGGCAAACCCAACCTGGGATGTCACCGATATCGCAGCCGCCGCGGGGATC
>JAKZXM010000077.1:0-19208 GCA_047514975.1 Rhodospirillales bacterium | reverse complement strand
CCCCATACGTGGGACGAGGGCGCCGTCGCGCGGCTGTTGCGAAGGCTCAAGGGGGACTTCGATGCCCTGGTCGTCGATCTGCCGCGCGCCATGGGCCAGGCGATGCCCGTGATCGGCGAGGCGGATACGCTTGTCGTGGTCTCCGATCTCACGCTGGCGGGCGCCCGCGACAGCCTGCGCCTTCTGGAACTGGCCGCGGGCGTCGCACCCGGGGCGCGGGTTCGGATCGCGATCAACCGGGTTCGCGGAGGCGCGGGCCTCGAGCTGGAGTTGCGTCAGTTCGAGCGCGTCTTGGGCCGCAAGGCGGATGTCCGGCTGCCGTTCGATCCGAAAGCGGCCGCCCAAAGCGCGAACGCGGGCAAGACGATCGTCGAGACGTCGCGCCGCGGCCGGCTCGGGCGCGCTTTGGGCGAGCTTGGCGGCGCGCTCGCGGGCACCGGGGCTCCCAAGGTTGCGCCGGTCTGGGCCCGTTTCCTTGGCAGGGGCGCTTGATGTTCGGACGGCGGGACTCGGCGATCGCGGACGCCGCACGCAAAGACAGCGTACCTCCGCGGCCGAGCGCGGCCGTCACCTCGCTGGCCGCGCTCGAGCGAACGCCCACGCGCGGCCATGCCGGGGGCCGACACGCCGTCATCGCCGCCGATTCCGCCGTTGCCTCGGCCCTCGATGCGACGCGCGCGCTGATCGACGTATGGCTCACCACCGGCGAAGCCGAGGGCAGCCCGCGCGGCGAACTGGCGCGACGGCTCGGCGAATTGCTCGACGAGGCGCTGGTCGGGATGGGCCGCGCGTTGGATACCAAGGCTCGGCGCGACGCGATCACGGTTCTGCTCAACGAGCTTCTCGAGCGCGTCGGAGGCGAGGCCGGTCCCGGTCCGGCGGCCGCCCTCGTCCCGACGGACACCGTCGCCGCCAGCCGCGACAGCGTCGAGGCGGCGAAACGAAAGGTCCAGCCGATCCTGATGCGGCGGATCGATCTTGCCAAGGCCGCCACGCTTGCGCGCGCGGACCTCGCCGGCCAGATCGCGGACGTGGTGGCCGAGATTCTGGGCGAGGAGCGCATGCAGCTCAACGCGCTCGAGCAGCGCGACCTGATCACGACGCTGTTGAACGACATGCTCGGCCTGGGACCGTTGGAACCGTTGCTCGCCGACGAGGCGGTGATCGACATACTGGTCAACGGCGCGGACGGCGTGTTCGTGGAACGAGGCGGCAAGCTGATACGGACCGATGTCACGTTCGCCGACGACGCCCACGTGATGAACGTCGCCCAGCGTATCGTATCCGGCATCGGGCGGCGCATCGACGAGACGACGCCCCTGGTGGACGCCCGCCTCGAGGACGGATCGCGCGTCAACATCATTATCCCGCCGCTCGCCGTCGACGGGCCGTGCATCTCTATCCGCAAGTTCGCCAAGCAGGAAATCACCCTCGAGTCCATGGAGCGTCAGGGAAACCTTTCGGCCGCGATCGCAAGCGTGCTTCGAATCGCCGCGCGCGCGGGCGTCAACATTCTGATCTCGGGCGGTACGGGATCGGGAAAGACGACGTTGCTCAACGCCATGTCGCGGATGATCGAGGACGGCGAGCGGATCGTCACCATCGAGGACGCGGCCGAGCTTCGCCTGCAGCAGCCGCACGTGGTCCGCCTCGAGACGCGCCCGCCCAACCTCGAGGGCGGCGGTGAGATCAGCCAGCGCGATCTGGTCAAGAATGCGCTTCGCATGCGACCCGATCGAATCATCCTCGGCGAGATCCGCGCGGGCGAGGCGTTCGACATGCTACAGGCCATGAACACGGGCCACGACGGTTCCATGTGCACCATCCACGCCAACCGCCCGCGCGAGGCCTTGGCGCGCCTCGAGAACATGGTCGCCATGGCGGGCGTGAATCTGCCCAACAAGGCGGTCAGGGCCCAGATCGCAGGCGCCGTCAACCTGATCGTCCAGATCGCGCGCATGCGCGACGGCGTGCGAAGGATCAGTTACGTCACGGAAGTGGTCGGCATGGAAGGCGACGTGATCACGACCCAGGACCTGTTCACCTTCGCCTTCGAGGGCGAGGACGCCGAGGGCCGGATCTCCGGCCGGTACGTGTCCGCCGGACTCAAGCCCAAGTTCATCACTCGGGCGCGCTATTACGGCCTCGACACGGCCCTGATGGCGGCCGTGGGCTGAACGGGGGAGGGACGAGGATGGACGGTGCGGCGCTCGTGATATTCCTCGCCGTCCTGGCGAGCATCGCGTGCGCCGGGTTCGGCGTTCGCGCAGGCGTCGGCGGCGGACGCGCCCGCATGGAAAAGCGCCTCGATGCCGTCCGTCGTCGCTCGGCCAAGGATGGCGGGACGCGGCGACCGGCGGCCAATGTCCGCCTTGAAGACGCCTCGACCATGCCGGGATTCGAGGTCTGGCTGAAACGCATGGTGCCGCGCCACGCCGCGCTGAAGGGGCGGCTCGAGGGCACCGGGCGGCGGATACCGCTCGCAACCTACGCCCTCGCGAACGCGGCCTTGGCGGCAACCGTTTTCTTGGCGGCGACCGGGTTCCTGGGACTCCCGGCGGCGCTCGGCGCGCCGTTGGCGTTGGGCTCAGGTCTTGGCGTGCCCTGGTTGGTCGTCGGCCGCCTTACCGCCATCCGCCTCGAGCGGTTCGCGGCCCTGTTTCCCGAGGCGATCGATTTGATCGTTCGCGGACTTCGCTCGGGCCTTCCGGTCCCTGAATCGGTCGCCGCCGTGGGCCGTGAGTTGCCCGATCCGCTGGGGCGAGAGTTCCGCCAGATCACCGAGAGCGTGCGCCTCGGGCGGTCTCTCGAACAGGCCTTCTGGGACAGCGCCGAACGGCTGAAGCTGCCCGAATTCCGGTTCTTCGTGGTCAGCATCGCCGTCCAGCGCGAGACCGGGGGCAACCTCGCCGAGACCCTCGCGAATCTCTCCGACATCCTGAGACGGCGGCGCCAGATGCGCCTCAAGGTCAAGGCGCTTTCGGCCGAGGCGCGCATCAGCGCCATTATGCTGGGCGGGCTTCCGTTCTTCATGTTCGCGATCCTCACGCTACTCAATCGCGATTACGAGATGACCCTGCTCACCGACCCCCGGGGCCACGCGATGATCGCCGCGGGCCTGGCGATGCTCGCCGCCGGCATTGCCGTCATGTGGCGCATGGTCCGGTTCGAGATATGACGGATTCCGCGCTCTTCCCCTGGATCGGCGTCTCGGCGCTCGACGCCGTCACCGCGGCGGCGGCGGTCGCCGCCTTCATGATCGCATGTGCGCTCTGGTATGGCCTGATCGTCCGCGATCCGGGCGTGGCGAGACGCGCCGGGATCGCGCGTTATCGCCGGCGGTTGTGCGCGCGCCATATGGGTGCGAGCGGCGGCAATTCGGGCCGCGCCCGGACGCTGGCGCTTGTGCGCCGGATATCGACTCGGCTGAACCTCGCCGACTCGGGACATGCGGACGCCACGGCCCAACGCCTGGCGCAGGCGGGATGGCGCTCGAAGGACGCGGTGATCACCCTTCTCGTTCTCAAGCTGGTCCTGCCGTTCGCGTTCGGTGCCGCGGGCCTTCTCGGCGCCTATGTATTCGCGCCCCCGGACGCGCCCGCGCAAATCAAGCTTCTCGCCTCGGTGGCCGCGGTGGTGGTCGGGTTCTACGCGCCCGAGTTGGTGGTCCGCCGGGCCGCGGCCTTGCGGCGAAGGCGGATCAGCCGCGCGTTTCCGGACGCCGCCGACCTGTTGGTCATCTGTACCGAGGCGGGCTTGGCGCTGGACGCCGCCTTGGCGCGGGTGGCCGGCGAGATGAGGCGCTCGGCCCCCGAGATCGGAGACGAGCTTTCGTTGACCGCGATCGAGCTGGGTTTCCTGCCCGAACGCCGAACCGCGCTCGATACCCTGGTGCGGCGGACCGGGCTTTCCGCGGTCCGCGGCCTCGTCAATACCCTCGTTCAGACCGAGAGGTACGGAACGCCGCTGGCCCATGCGTTGCGGGTGCTGGCCGCCGAGAACCGGAACGAGCGCATGCTGAAGGCCGAGGAGAAGGCCGCCAAGCTGCCGGCGACCATGACCGTTCCCTTGATCGCCTTCATCCTGCCGACGCTGTTCATCGTCCTTCTGGGGCCCGCCATCCTCAGGGCCATCGACGGTCTCGGCGCGTGGTAGGCGCCGCAGCGGCCGATCACGTTGGCGGGTGTCCCGGCTAACGATCCTCGGCGCGCGGGCCGAAGGCGCTCAGGATTTCGGCCGCCCTCTCGGTCGCGGGCATCTCGCGCAACCGCGCGTAGTAGGCGAGGTTGTTGCGCACACTGTCCTCGCCGAGATCGGCGCGCGCGAATTCGGCGGCCTCGTCCACGTTTCCGGCGAGGCCATGCACGAGCGCGAGATTCAGACGGATCCGCGCGTTCGCCGAAGGCGCGGCGGCGAGCCGGCTCAGGATCCGGATGGCGTCCGCGTATGCGCCGGTGATCGCAAGCGAAAACGCGAGATTGTTGGACAGCACGAAATCATCCGGCGCGATTTCGAGGCCGTCGATGTAGCGTTGCTGGGCCGCCTCGTGATCGCCGAGCCGATCGAGCGCGACGCCGAGGCCGTTCAGGGCGTCGGCGTCGTCCGGGCGCAGTGCGAGTGCGCCTTCGAAGGCCGCGATCGCGTCCGTCGCCCGCCCCGCCGCGACCAGCCCCTTGCCGAGACCCACGAGCGCGTCCGGATTGCCCGGCGCAAGCGCGCTCGCGCGCTCGTAGGCGGCGAAGGCGTCGGCGAAGCGGTCCATGTGCCGCGCGATCTCGGCGAAAGCGAGCACCGGCGCGGCGGATTCGGGATCGAGCTCGCTCGCGCGAGCGAACAGCGCTGCCGCGGCCGCCATGTCGCCGCGCGCCCGGGCCGTGCCGGCGAGCGCCATCACGAGCTGGGCGTCGGTCTTGTGCTCGGTCGGGCGCGCCTCTACGGCGGCCGTCTCGATCGGGCCGCAGGCGCCGATAAAAAGGGTCAACGCCAATCCGGCGGCGGCCGCCGCCGCCGACCGCGGGCCTCGTGCGCGCGGGGTGTCGTCGGAACCGCGAGAGGTTCGGGAAGTGATTGGTGTCACGCGCGAATCCGTCTATAACCTCGGGCCGGCATCAGGCCGGGAATGGTGGCCGGAGTGACGAAGCAATACCTCGAGCTTACGCGCCTCATCGAACGTCTTCACCGGCGATTCCTCGACGTTCTCAGGGCCGAGTTGAACCGCTTGGGCGTCAAGAACATCAACGCGGTGCAGGCGCTGCTGCTGGCCAACATCTCGGACGAAGAAATCGTCATCCGCGACCTGGTGGAGCGCGGCTACTACCAGGGATCGAACGTCTCCTACAACATAAAGAAGCTGACCGATCTGGGCTATCTGGAACAGGAGCGCTCGGCCCACGACCGGCGATCGGTGCGCATCCGGCTGACCGACAAAGCCCTCGAGGTGGTCCGCAGCGTGCGCGCGCTCGAAGATAAGCACGCCGCGACCTTGGCCGAGCAGGGCCTGGCGGCCGAAGAGCTTGAAGCCATCGGCCGCTCGCTGCGCCAAGTCGAGAGGGTCTGGGACGACTACATCCACTACGGCGGCCGCCGATAGTGTTCTAAATCAGCGGCAACGCCGCCGCCGCGTCCACGATCGAGGCCGCGCCGAGCACGCGAAACGCCGGGCCCTGGCAGGCGAGGGCCGCTTCGCGCTCGCCTGCCCCGGCGCCGTGTCCGGTGAGAACGTGGATTCCGCCGCCAAGCCCGGCGCGGCGCCCCGCCTCCATGTCGATGGCGCGGTCGCCAACGATCCAGGAAGCCGCGAGCTCGAGACCAAGCGCTTCGGCGGCACGCAGCAGCATGCCGGGGTTCGGCTTGCGGGCGGGGTGGTTCGGGCAATCGAACGGCGGCTTGCCTTCCGGGTGGTGGGGACACGCGTAGACGGCGGCGAGCACCGCGCCCGCGCCCGCGAGCGCTTCGCCGATCGCATCCTGGACCTGGGCGAAGGCGCGCCAGTCGTAAAGCCCGAGGCCGATCCCGCCCTGGTTGGTGATGAGAACGACCGGGACGCCGCGCCGGTTGGCATTTGCTATCACGCGCGCCGCGCCGTCGATCAGGCGGGATTCGGATGGGAGGTGCAGATAGCCCACCTCCTCGACGACGACCCCATCGCGGTCCAGGAAAAGCGCCGCGCGCCGGCGTGAGGCGGCGGGCGGTTTCAGGACCTGGGACCAGACGCCGTCCTTGTCGATCGGAGCGCCCGAAGGCGGGTTGGTGGCCGGCGTCATGGTTGGGCTCTTGGACTGCGGTGATTCCTCGCATTCCCGTTTCCCAGGCGCAAGAAAAAGCGCATGCGCAGGGCGCTGGCGGGGGTGGTGTTGCGGCGAACACATCGGGCGGTGTAGTTTTGCCGTCCCGGTCGTCACCGGCGCTCGCGCATGGATGGATCGTCGTCGATATCGTGGCGTCCGAACGGTGTCGAAGCGCGACGGCGACGGATGGTCGGCACATCGAACCGAAATGAAGAGGGGAATCGGATGAACATCCGCAGGTGGTTTTTTGCCGCGGCCGCTTGCGCGGCGTTCGCCTGGGCACCGGTCCACGCGTCGGCGCAAAATATCAAGATCGGCGAAATCAACAGCTACACCGGCCCGCTTTCGGCGTTCACGGTTCCGTACCGGAACGGCTGGAAACTGGCCACGCAAGAGATCAACGCCGGGGGCGGCGTCTTGGGGCGCTCCCTCGAGGTGATTGCCCGCGACGACGCCGGCAAGGCCGGTGACGCGGTCAAGTTCGCCGAGGAGCTCGTGAGCAGCGAGAATGTCGCCCTGCTCGCCGGCACCTTCCTCTCCAATATCGGACTCGCGGTCGCCGACTTCGCCAAGCAGCGCAAGGTCCTGTTCATCGCCGCCGAGCCCTTGACCGACGCCATGACATGGGCGTCGGGAAACCGCTACACGTTCCGGCTTCGCCCCAGCACCTATATGCAGGCGGCGATGCTGGCGGAGGAGGCCGCGAAGCTTCCGGCGAAGCGTTGGGCCACCTTGGCGCCCAACTACGAGTACGGCCATTCGGCGGTCGCCAACTTCAAGAAACTGCTTTCGGCGAAGCGCCCCGACGTGGAATGGGTGGCCGAGCAATGGCCGGCGCTGTTCAAGATCGACGCCGGCCCCACCGTTCAGGCGCTGGCGCGGGCGAACCCCGAGGCGATCTACAACGTGACGTTCAGCGGCGATCTGGCGAAATTCGTGCGCGAGGGAACGCTGCGCGGGCTGTTCGAGAACCGGGCCGTCGTCAGCCTTCTCACCGGCGAGCCCGAATACCTCGTCCCCTTGAAGGGCGAAGCGCCGGTGGGTTGGATCACCACCGGCTATCCCTGGACCGCCATCGACACGCCCGAGCACGATCGCTTCCTTGCGGCCTATCGCGATTCCTTCGGCGAGGAACCGCGCTTGGGCTCGATCGTCGGCTACAACACGATCCTCACGGTCGCGGCGGTCATCGCCAAGGCCGGGTCCACCGACACCGAAAAGATGGTCGAGGCGATGAAGGGGCTTCGCGTAGATACGCCGTTCGGGCCCATCACCTATCGCGCCATCGATCACCAATCGACCATGGGCGCCTACGTCGGGCGCATCGCGGTCAAGGACGGCCAGGGGGGCATGGTGGATTGGCGCTACGCGGACGGCGCCGACTACCTTCCGAGCGACGACGAGGTCCGCAAGCTGCGCCCCGCCGACTAGCATGGCGTCGTTCGTGGCGGCGTCGGCGCCCATGTCGGCGCCCATGCCGCCGCCGCGTGGCGCCAGCCGAGACGGAGGGCGAGAGTGAGCTTTGCCGTCGTCCAGTTTCTCAACGGGCTGGCCAGCGCGTCGTCGCTTTTCCTGATCGCTTCGGGGCTGTCCATCGTTTTCGGCGTCACCCGGATCGTCAACTTCGCCCACGGCTCGTTCTACATGCTGGGCGCCTACATCGCCTATTCGCTCGTCGCGCGATCGGGCGGATCGGTACTCGGCTTCTGGGGCGCCGTGGTGACCGCGGCGTTGGCGGTGGGCGTCGTCGGAATCCTGGTGGAAGTGCTCGTGTTGCGCCGGATCTACCGCGCGCCGGAGCTGTTCCAGCTATTGGCGACGTTCGGGGTCGTGTTGGTGGTCCAGGACGTGACCCGGCTGATCTGGGGCGGCGAGGACCTGTTGGGGCCGCGCGCGCCGGGCCTCGACGGCGCGGTCTCGATATTGGGCTCGAAGTTCCCGGAATACGATCTCGCCCTGATCGCGCTTGGGCCCACGGTCCTGTGCGGGCTTTGGCTACTCTTCAACCGGACCCGCTGGGGGTTGCTGGTGCGCGCCGCCACCGAGGACCGCGAGATGGCCGCGGCGCTCGGCGTCAACCGCAAGGTCGTGTTCACCGGCGTCTTCTTCCTCGGCGCCGTGCTCGCCGGCCTCGGCGGCGCGTTGCAGGTGCCGCGCCAGGCCGCGAGCCTCAACATGGACCTGGGCATAATCGTCGAGGCCTTCGTGGTGGTCGTCGTCGGCGGCATGGGCTCCATCGTCGGCGCCTTCCTCGCCGCGGTTCTGGTGAGCGAGCTGCTCGCCTTCGGGATCGTGATCTTTCCCCAGATCACCCTTGTTCTGCTCTTCGCGGTGATGGCGGTGGTGCTGGTGCTCCGGCCCTGGGGGCTCCTGGGCCAGCCCGATACGGCCGTTCGCGCGCATGGGGAACCGCCCGAGCGGCCATTGCGCGAGGCGGGCCCCCGGTTCCGCTTGGCCGCGTTGGTGCTGATCGCGTTTCTGGCGGCGCTGCCCGCCTTCGCCGGAGACTACGCCCTGGTGCTCGCCACCGAGATGCTGACCCTTGCGCTGTTTGCCGCCAGCCTGCACTTCATCATGGGCGGCGGCGGCATGGTGTCCTTTGGCCATGCGGCCTATTTCGGTCTCGGCGCCTACGCCGCCGCGTTGTTCGTCCACCACCTCGATACCCCGATGGAGGCGGCGCTCGCGCTCGCGCCGTTGGCGGCGGGCCTGGGCGGGCTCGTGTTCGGGTGGTTCTGCGTCCGCCTTTCGGGAATCTATCTCGCCATGCTGACGCTCGCGTTCGCCCAGATCACCTGGTCGGTCGCCGTGCAGTGGATTGCGTTCACGGGCGGCGACAACGGGATCCTCGGCGTCTGGCCGGCGCCTTGGGCGAGCGGGCGGACCGCGTTCTACTATCTCACCCTGGCTTTGAGTGCCGGCGGCGTCGTCGCGCTTCGGGGCCTTCACTTCGCGCCGTTCGGGATGATGCTGCGCGCGGTCCGGGATTCTCCGCTTCGCGCCGCCGCCATCGGCGTCGATGCCCACCTTCACCGCTGGCTGGCATTCGCGCTCGCGGGCGCGTTCGCCGGTCTTGCCGGCGGCCTGTTCGCGTTTTCCAAGGGCAGCGTTTTCCCCGAATCGCTCGCGATCACGCGTTCGGTGGACGCGCTGGTCATGGTGTTGCTGGGTGGTCTTCAGACCCTGGTCGGCCCCCTCGTCGGCGCCTTCGCCTTCATCGGATTCGAGGACGCCGTCAAACGCATCCCGGAGCTGGCGGGCGTTTGGCGGCTGATCCTGGGCGGCATCGTCCTGGTTCTGGTCCTGGCCTTTCCCGCCGGGATCGCCGGATTCCTCGCCCGGGCGACGGAACGGTTCCGATGAGCGTGCTTGCGGTCCGTGGGCTCACCAAGTCGTTCGGCGGGGTGCGGGCGGTCCGCGAGCTCAATTTCGACGTCGCCGAAGGCGAGGTCGTCGCCATGATCGGCCCCAACGGCGCCGGCAAGACCACGTGTTTCAACATGATCGGCGGGCAGCTTCGGCCCGACGCGGGCTCCATCGTCTTCCGCGAGCGCCAGATCGCCGGTCTCGGCGCGCGCCAAATCTGGCGGCTCGGGGTGGGGCGGACCTTTCAGCTTACCCAGACTTTCGCCTCGATGACGGTGCGCGAAAACGTCCAGGCGGCGCTGATTTCGCATCACGGGCGAACGCGCGCGGTGTTCGCGAAGGCGAAATCCCAGTTCGCGGCCGACGCCGACGCGTTGCTTGCCAGCGTGCGTCTCGTGGACCAGGCCGAGCGCGCCTGCGCAACTCTTGCCTATGGCGATCTCAAGCGCCTCGAGCTGGCGGTGGCGCTCGCGAACGCGCCCCGATTGCTTCTCCTCGACGAGCCGACGGCCGGCGTCTCGGCGAGCGAGCGCCAGGCGCAGATGGCGTTGATCGCCGGCGTAGTGAGGATGCGTCGGATCAGCGTGCTGTTCACCGAGCACGACATGGACGTCGTGTTCGGCCATGCCGCGCGCGTGCTGGTGCTCCACCGCGGCCACCTGCTCGCCGAAGGCGATCCGGACACGGTGCGCGCCGATGCGCGCGTCCGCGAGATCTACCTGGGCTCCGGCGTCGCCGGCGGGGCATAGGGGCTTGGCGTTGCTACGCATCGAGGGCCTGGACGCTGCCTACGGCGGCGCCCAGGCGCTGTTCGGCGCCAGCCTCGAGGTCGAGCGCGGCGAAGTGGTGGCGCTGCTGGGCCGGAACGGGGCCGGCAAGACCACCACGCTTAAGTGCGTCATGGGACTGGTTCGGCCGGTGTCGGGACGGATCGTCTTTGACGGGCGCGACATCACGGGGCTCGAGCCGCACGTCATCTCTCGCCTCGGGATCGGCTACGTTCCCGAGGACCGTCGCGTCTTCACCTCGCTCAGCGTCGCCGAGAACCTCGAGGTGGGGCGCCTGGCGGGGCGCGCGGGCGCCCCGCAATGGTCCGTCGAGCGCGTGTTTTCCCTGTTTCCCGGTCTTGCCGAGATTCGCGACCGGCGGGCGGGTCGGATCAGCGGCGGCGAGCAGCAGATGCTGACGGTCGCCCGCACGCTGATGGGAAACCCGTCGCTTCTGCTTTTGGACGAGCCTTCCGAGGGCCTGGCTCCCAGGATCGTCGAACGCATGGCCGAGACGATCGCCCAGCTCAAGGGCGAATCCCTCGCGATCCTTCTCGCCGAGCAGAACCTGCGGTTCACGGAACAGCTCGCCGATCGCGCCACCGTGATCGAGTCCGGAGGCGTGCGCTGGCAGGGACCGATGGCGGATTTCCTGGGTGACGAGGCGGTGCAGCGCGCCTATCTGTCCGTCTGAAGTGCGCCTTTGCGCAGCGGCCCCGCATCGCGCTTCGAGGCGCGCCTGCGAGGACAAGCCGACCCGCCTTCGCGCAGGCAGGTTCGCAACCATGAAATTGATTCAATCTGGTCGGATAGTGGTCTAAGTTCGCCGCCGCCATGCCCGTCGTTCCCCACATCACCAAGCTCCACGCCGAGATGACCGCCTGGCGGCGGGATCTGCACGCGCATCCCGAGATCGCCTTCCAGGAGACGCGCACCGCCGACTTCGTCGCCGCCAAGCTTGGCGAGTTCGGGATCGAGGTCCACCGCGGCCTGGCCCGGACCGGCGTCGTCGGCCGCCTCGTGAACGGTAACGGCCCCGCGATCGGGCTTCGCGCCGACATGGACGCGCTCCCCATCGCCGAGATCAATGCGTTCGCGCACCGTTCCGTCAACGCCGGCATGATGCACGCGTGCGGCCACGACGGGCACACGACCATGTTGCTGGGCGCGGCCCGCTATCTCGCCGAGACGCGCGACTTCCAGGGCACGGTCCATTTCATCTTCCAGCCGGCCGAGGAGAACGAGGGCGGCGGCCGGGTCATGGTGGAAGAAGGCCTGTTCGAGACGTTCGCGTGCGATCGGGTTTTCGGGATGCACAACTGGCCGGGAATGGCGGTGGGCGAATTCGCGGTCGGCGCCGGGCCGATGATGGCGTCTGCCGACAACTTCGAGATCACGGTGCAGGGCCGCGGCAGCCACGCGGCCATGCCGCACCTGGGGATCGATCCCGTGTTCATCGGCGCCGAAATCGTGACGGCGCTGCAGTCGATCTCGAGCCGGGCGACCGACGCCATGGACGCACTCGTCGTCAGCGTTACCCAGTTCCACGGCGGCGACGCCTGGAACGTGATTCCCGACAGCGTCCGCCTTCGCGGCACCGTGCGCGCGTTCCGGGCCGAGGTCCGTGACCGGGCCGAGGCCGCGATCGGGCGCATCGCGAGCGGGATCGCCGAGGCCCACGGGGGCAGTGCCGACTTCACCTATATCCCCCGCTACCCGGCGACCGAAAACCATGCCGACGAGGCCGAGATGGCGGCCGCCGCCGCTTCGGCCGTGGTCGGTCCCGAAAACGTGGACCGCGCCCCGCAGCCCTGCATGGGATCGGAGGACTTCTCGTTCATGCTGCTGGCGCGTCCGGGAGCCTATATCTGGATCGGCAACGGCGCGAGCGACGGCGGCCGCACGCTTCACAACGCGCGCTACGACTTCAACGACGAGATCCTGCCCATCGGCGCCAGCTATTGGGCGCGCATGGCCGAGACGCTGCTGGCCCGGTGAGGCGCGCCCGCCGGGCGGTGGCGAGCGATGCAGGCGCTGCGGCCGAGTCCCCACTCAATCGGGGCACTTGGGCTCGAGGTCGACGAGACCCAAGCCGAACACGTCGTCGCGCCCCTTCGCGCCGAGATCCAGCGCCATCGGCTGCATGAGCTTACGAAGCTGGGCCGCGTCCTTGCGGCCCTGGCTCTTGATCTGGAGCGCGGTCAGGACGGTGATGAAGGGGGCGGCGAACGAGGTTCCGCTTTGCAGCCGCCCGCCACGGCCGCGATCGGCGGTATAGACCCTGACCCCGGGGGCGGCGAAGTCGATGTAATCGCCCGAGTTCGCCTTCTTGTAGATGACGTTGCCGGTGGCGAGCGCCGTCACCCCGAGGGTGTCCGCATAGGCCGCCGGGAAGGCCTTGCGGGTGGCGCTTCCCCAGTTGCCGGCCGCCGCGACCATGACCAAATTCGCCTTCTTCGCTTTCTTGAGCGCGAGCCGCACGACCTTGTTGTCGCCGCCGGCGACGCTCAGGTTGATGGCCAGCACCTTTTCGGCCGCCATCCAGTTCATGGACTTCAACAGCCCGACGGCGTTGCCCACCTCGCGGCCCGTCTCGTTCAGCTCGAACATGTTGGCGGCCTTGAGCTCGGCGCCGGGCAACAGCCCGCCCCACTCAGGCGTTCCCACCAGGATCGCGGCGACTGCGGTGCCGTGATCGGCCGAGCCCGGCCTGCGTTCCTTCCTGTGGAAGGACCGGAACTCGATGTTGCGGCCCCGCAGCGCGGGGTGGGTGACATCGACCGAGGCGTCGATCATGCCGATCGTGATTCCGGCCCCGCACCGGGGCGTCGCCTTCTTCCAGCCGATCACCGCGCGCGCCATCTGGTCCTGATAATCCTTCGGCGCCTGCATTTCGAACTGGTGGTTGAAATCGATGGTGAGACCCGGGAACCGCGCCGCGAGGGTCTGGCGGGCCTCCGGCTCGCTTGCTCCGGGCGGGATGCGGATGCGGTAGAGCTCGATCGCCAGACTGCCCAGCCGAACGCGCTCGGTGACGGAAAACCCGAGCGTGCGCGCGACGTCGTCGAAGTCGTCCGGCGGATCGACGACGATCAGCTCGCCCGCCTCGTAGCGGTTCTCAGGCAAACGCGCGAAGGGGCCGCGGGACCGGGTGGTGGCGGCGTCGGGGGCGTCCGCGCGCCGCTTGGCGCGTGCGCTGGCGTCCGCTTCCATCGCGGCCGCGATGACCGCCTGTCTTTGGGCGCGCAGTTTCTCCATTTGGGCCGAATCCCACCAGATCCAGCCCCCGATCGCGGCGATCAGGACGACGAGGACGCCGATCAAGATCCCGATTCCCTTTGGCATGGCGGACCTCGTCCTCGAATGATCGAACGCGACCGGTCCAGGATATCGGTGACGGCGCGAATGCTCAACGGCCACGGGCTCGTGCCGTCGGATTCGGGCACATTGCGATGCCTGTGGCGGGAGCCGTCGATGCCATCAGATCGCTCGGCCTCGCCGGTCGGAGGGCCACTTCGGGGTGGCACAGGCGGGCCGTTTTGCCTATTATCGGAGCCGGTCCTTGGAGCTGATGTCGCGCGCGTCGGCGAACGTGACGGGACGGCCCGGCCAGCCCAAACCGTTGCCACCGGATCATCGAAATTGCACGATTGAGTTTGGAATTTAGGGAATTCGGAAATGTCAGCAAAGGCGCAAAAGTGATGGTCTTCAAGGAGAGAAGGAAAAAGCGGCGGCGTCCTGCCGATGTTATGGAAACGAGGGGTGAATCGGAATTCGCCCGCCAGACCGACGACGATTTCACAGCGGTCGCCCGACGCAACAAGCTTTTGGGTCTTTGGGCAGCCGAAAGGCTGGGAATCACCGGCGATGCTGCCGAGGCGTACGCCAAGGAGGTCATTAGGTCGGATTTCGAGGAAGTGGGCGACCAGGGTGTGGTGCGGAAGGTGATGAAGGATTTCGCGGACAAGGGCGTGGAGCTGACCGAGGATCGGCTTCGCCACGAGATGACCGCACTCCTTGAAGTCGCTCGGAGACCGGTCGAGCCCAACGGTCCTGATCGATAGGCGTACGCCGCCCTGATCCGTCTCGGGTGAATCCGCTATTCGACCGAACAGCGCCGGAGGGGAGGCCACATCCGCCCGTGCCGATACGCCGCAATCGCTTCCCGGCTTGCGGCCATTGAATCCGGCGAAATGACGCCCACCGCTGATCCGTAACCGCGGCGGAATTCAATGACGACCGGACCCTGGAAGTCGAAATCTGTTTTCATCTCGGTGACGAAGCCGAGATAAAAGCATGCCGATGGTGGCTTTTTCAGCAGCCTGCTAGACCAGGACGTTCTGGATGGACGTATCGGGGCTGGGGACGGCGCCCGCGGGATCCAGAAGCTCCGCGGAGGCTTCGTAAACCCGCGCCGCCCGGACCGATTCGACGAAGTCCGCGGCGTCGGCGGCGAAACCACCCTCGTCGCGCCCGTCGCGCAGCCGCTCGGCCCGCCGCTCCGCGTTCAACTCGGCTTGCGCGTCACTCTTGTGCTGGTGCGCCTGATGGGCAACGGCGCGGTCCCCGGCCGACGGGCTTGCCGGCGCCTGGGCGGCGCGGATCACCGCCTCCATCTTGCGGATCGTGGCCTCGGGCGTGGGCTCGGGGCTGGTGTCGATGCGGACGTGACCGCCGACGGCGTAAAAGCGACCATTGGGGCCGCGTTCGAACGAATAGATCGGGGCGCCGCCATAGGGGCCCGCGGCGATGGCGTGGGATTGCTCGTGGCGGCGTACCTCGGCGTCGCGGGCGCGAAGGCGCGCAACGTCGCGCCGTTCCTCCTCGCTGAGATTGAGCGGCGACGAAGAATCCCGTTCGCCCCCATCGTCGGGGGCCTCGGGCGGCGTCTCGGGGTTGACCGGCGGCTCGAACGCGCGTCCGCGCCGATCCTCTGGCGCGGATGGATTTACCGGCGGGCTCACCTCGGCGGCGAGGGGCCGGTCGTCGAACACGCGCGACACCCCGAGCGCCGAAGGCGCTACGAGCGCGACTTGCATGCTCGATTTATATCAGAATCGCCAAGGAAATGCACGAATCTTGGCGCCTTACGCGCGTGCCGTCGCTTTGCTATGGCCCATGGTCGGTTTCTGATGCATAATTTGGCAAGGATAATTGCGGTCAGGGGAGTGCCTAGAACAAGATGGCCAGCTTCGAGGTTGCGCTTTACAACAAGGAAGTGCGGCGGCTTGTTGAAGACGGAAGCCGCCACCGGCACCTGACCGACGATTGGGCCGAAACCCATTACATCGTCATATCCGCGCGTGACGAAAACGAAGCGCGGACCAAGATCGACGCCAAGTATCCCGCGCACAACGGATTCGTCATCGAACAGGTCGTACCGGCGCGAGACGATAACTGAGCGCGCGATCTGAGCGCGCGCGATCGGGACGATCGTTGGCCGGGTACGCGCCGTCAAGCGGCTTTCCTAAACCGGATTGCGGTCGGTCCGAATCGCTTGGGCGCGATCCGCTCTTGATCGACGCCCGGTCGGCGCAACGGATCGTTAACGAATTCCGCCCTAACCTGGAGGTTCCCGCGCGGCCCAAGGCGCGTCGCGTGGGCGAGGATACGTCATCACGTGGAGTGAACGAGGATGCTTCAGTTCCCGTGGAAGGACCTCAAGCCTTACGCGTTCGAGGTCTATAACAGGAGGGTCCGGGCCCTGGTCAAGAACAACCGGAGCGATTGGCTCTTTGACGACTACTGGGCCGACGCCCAGGTTCGGGACGTGATCGCCCGGAACGAGGACCAAGCCCGCGTCCTGATCGATGCCCGCTTTCCGTCGGACGAAGGTTTCGTCGTCGCCGCCCTGCGCGAGGCGCGCGTCTGAACGCCTGCGCTTGGTTTCGGCCGGAAGCGCCGCGCCCCGGGGCGCCGACCGGCGACGCCCGGCCCGGTCAGTCCACGGGTCAGTCCAGGGCCTCGACCGCCTCGAGGCCGCCTTCGAAATAGCGATAGGATTCGACCCCATCCAGGACGACGCCGTCGAATCCCTGGTCGATCACGCCGTAGACGTAGGAATCCGTGTTGCCGGTGATGATCGACTGCCATTCGGGACGCCAATACTCGACGAAGTACTGGTCAGGATCGCGCGGCAGTGGCGCGCTGATCCAGATCGGCGATCCCTCGCGCCAGCGCGAGCGCCAATAGAACCGATGGCTGGCGGCGGTGCCGATGTTCACATAGGCCAGAACCAGCCGGCGGGCGCCGAGCTTCTTGAATTTGAGCGTTTCCACCGCCTGCTTGCTCAAAGGAGTGCGGCCGTGGAAAACGTCGACCACGACCATGTCGTAATTGGTTCCGTGCAGCGCGAGCGCGAACTCATCCTGACGGCCGAAGGGCTTCGAATCGCGAAGATAGCGGAAGTTTTTGACGCTGTTCAGCGAGACGATGCTTGACGGGTTCTCGTCCAGCGGGCGCGTGGGATACGCCGGCAGGCCGTTGGTGACGGACGCCGGGACGTCGGCCACGAAGGGAACGAACGCCTTGGCGCGGTTCAAACGATAGGAATCGTCGATTGCGCCGCGCGAACGCGCGGAGTCTATGACCAGCACCTTGACACCGTTCTTGGTCGCCGTATCGGCGAAGCCGAGCAGTTTTTCGCGGCGCTCGTTGTTGGTCGCCGCGTCGGGCTCGGGCACGCCGTAGTAGAGCGCTTCTTGAAGGATCGCGTCGACCGACAGCATGTAGGTGCGCGCCGGGGCGACGCGGTCCTCGTCGCCTTCGCGCTGCTTCGAGAGGAGTTCGAGACCGTTCTGGGTCACGACGATGAAATTCGGGTTGTAACCCTTCGCGAACGCGCTGATGTCCTGGACGAACTTGCGCATTTCCTCGCGGACGTCGAAATAGGGCTGGGCGGGACCCGAACTCGGCGCTTCTTGCGTCCCGGTGCCGACCTCGCGCCCCTGGGCCCGAATCGTGCCCGGCGTCTGCGCATAAGCGGCCGTCCAGCCAGCGTAAAGGACCAGCACCGCCGCCGTCATGAGACGCGCTATCATCATGTTCCAGCTTCGCTTTTCCGGCTTTGGGGCACCGCATCTCGGCTCGTTCCCTTGTAGCGCATCGATCGCCGTCGCGCCACGCACCAATGCGCCTGGCCCGGCGAATGTCCGTTCAGCGTATTTCGCGCGCGGTTAACGGTTCGTAACCGGGCAATCACAAGGAAACGGTGTCCGCGACCGCGCGGGCGATGGCCAGCGATGCGGTCAGACCCGGCGAATCGATCCCGAACAGGTTGACCAGCCCTGCGATCCCGTGCTGGCGCGGTCCCTGGATCACGAAATCGCCCGCGGGCTCGCCGGGCCCGTGCATCACCGTGCGGATGCCCGCGTAGTCGGGGTGCAATGAGCCGTCTGCGATCCCGGGCCAGTACTGGCGAATCGCGGTGTAGAACGCCTGGGCGCGGTAGGGCGCGACATGGTAGCCCAGTTCCTCGGTCCATTCGCTATCGGGTCCGAAGCGCGCGCGGCCCGTCAAGTCGAGCGTCAGGTGGATGCCAAGCGTCGAGGCGGTCGGCATGGGATAGATCAAGCGATCGAACGGGGCGCGTGCGCCGAGCGCGAAGTAGTTGCCCTTGACCATGCGCAAGCGCGGGATCGAACCTTGCGGCATGCCGATCAGGCGCCGGGCCACGTCTTGGGCGCCGACGCCGGCGCTGTTCACCACGGTCCGGCAGCCGAGCCGGCACGCGTCGCGGCCGCCGATGGCGAGAACGATCCGATCCTCTTCGACGCGGCCTCCCGTTACCGGGCTCATGAACGCGACCACGGCGCCCCGGTCCTCGGCGTCGCCCTCGAGGCTCAGCATCAGCGCATGGCTGTCGACGATGCCCGAAGACGGCGAAAGAATTGCGCCGACGCAGCGAAGCGCGGGCTCCATCCGCCTGGCGTCCACACCGCCGATGCGCATCAGATCGTCGACGCCATTGGCGCGCCCACGCGCGATGAGCGCGTCAAGCTCGGGGACCTCGTTTTCCGTGGCGGCGACGATCAGTTTGCCGAGGCGGCGATGGGGAATCGCGCGCTCGGCGCAGTACGCATAAAGGGCGTGTCGGCCGGCGAGACCAAGGCGCGCTTTCAAACTTCCCGCCGGATAGTAGATTCCTGCGTGGATGACTTCGCTGTTGCGCGAACTCGCGCCTGCGCCGATGGTCTGGTCGGCTTCCAGTACGACCACCTCGCGGCCCCTGAGGGCCAGCTCGCGGGCGGTCGCCAAGCCGATGACGCCCGCGCCAATAACAACGCAGTCGACGGATTCCAAGACGTGTTCGCTTTCCTAGCGGGCGAGTGCGCCAGTCTTGCGAAGCCGGGCGTGTACGGTCAAGCGGGGCGTCCGGCGGAACCCGGGGACGCGGGCGATCACCGAAAATTGATGCGACGCGAGTTGATCCGTTTGCGCCGTCGCGCGCACTCTGTCCGCCATGGACTGGACAAGGCCGTACCAACGGCTTCGGGCTTGGTATTTGCGGCGGCGG
The DNA here is from genome assembly GCA_047514975.1 of Rhodospirillales bacterium. Classification (GTDB taxonomy): domain Bacteria; phylum Pseudomonadota; class Alphaproteobacteria; order Rhodospirillales; family JASLLV01; genus JASLLV01. The sequence continues at coordinate 273 of JAKZXM010000077.1, read as the reverse complement.
ATGGGGCGAATCGTCGCCGTCGTCGCGGTGCTCGCCGTGCTCGCGGGCGTCGCGATCGCCAACCCGAGCTGGTGGAAGAGCGAATGGGAGCGGACCGACTTCACCAAGCACTCGGTCGACCTCGCCGAGATATCCGACGTGCTGTCGAAGGACCGGATACCGTCGATCGACCAACCCCGCTTCGTTGCCGCCGCCGAAGTCCAAAACCTCGCCGATACGGAACCAGTGATTGCTTTTACCCGTAATGGAGAGAGCCACGGATATCCCTTGCGC
>JAKZXM010000076.1:0-2523 GCA_047514975.1 Rhodospirillales bacterium | reverse complement strand
CCTGTATTCCTACCGCCAGCCGTTCCTGATCCAGCCGTTGCTCGACGCGTTCACCGAGAAGACCGGAATCGAGGTGAACGTCTTCTTCTCGCCGAAGGGCGTGCTCGAAAGGCTCAAGGCGGAAGGGGCCAACAGCCCGGCGGACGCGGTGCTCACGGTCGACATCGGACGGCTGCACGACATGGTCGAGGCCGGGGTTCTTCGGCCGGTCGAGTCGCCGACGCTAAGGATGAACATCGCGTCCCAATACCGCCAACCCGAGGGCCTGTGGTTCGGACTGACGACGCGGGCACGGGTCTTCTACGTGAGTAAGGACCGGGTCGCGCCGGGCGCGATCACGTCGTACGAGGACCTGGCCAGGCCGGACCTCAAGGGACGAGTCTGCATCCGCTCGGGCAAGCACGACTACAACGTCTCGCTGATCGCCTCGGTCATCGCCAACCGCGGGCTCGACGAGGCGCGCGCGTGGCTTGCCGGTGTGGGCGCGAATCTCGCCCGCAAGCCCCAGGGCAACGACCGCGCCCAGGCCAAGGCCATCTACGAGGGCCTTTGCGACGTGGCCGTGGCCAACACCTATTACATGGCGGCCATGATGACGAACGACACGGAACCCGAGCAGAAGAAGTGGGCGGCCGCCACGCGGATCGTCTTTCCGAACTCGGACGGCCGCGGAACCCACGTCAACATCAGCGGCGCCGCCGTGACGAAAAGCGCGAAGAACGTCGACAACGCGGTACGGCTGATCGAATTCCTGAGCGAGGATTTCGCGCAGAAGCTTTATGCCGACAGGAACTTCGAATACCCGGTCAAGGCCGGGGTCGCGCTCCATCCTCTGGTCGAATCCTGGGGCGCGTTCAAGGCCGATACCATAAACTTGGCGGAGGTTGCGAAGTACCGCGCCGCCGCCTCGCGGCTCGTCGACGAGGTCGGGTTAAATTTCGGCGGCGGGGGGTCGTGACCACGACACCTCCTCCGAGTCGGCGTCCCACGGGGATGTCCGGCGTCCCGCGCCGGGCACCGCCGTTCGCATGACGCATCGCATGAGTCCGGCGCTCGCACGCGCGACGAGCGCGCTTTCCACGGCGTTGCGTGCCCGGTTCGCGATCGACGCCTGGAGTGTCGGCACGCTCGCCGTCGCCGCCCTGATGGCCGTGCCCGTGCTTGCCGTCTTCACGCTGGCGATCGCGCCCGCCGACGACATTTGGGACCACTTGGCGCGGACGGTCCTGCCCCATTACACCCGAACCACCCTGGCATTGATGCTGGGCGTCGGCGTCGGCGTGTTCGCCGTCGGCACCGGCGCGGCGTGGCTCGTGACCATGTGCCGGTTTCCCGGCCGCGCGGTCTTCGCCTGGGCGCTCTTGCTGCCGCTCGCGGTGCCCGCCTACATCATCGCCTATGTCTATACGGATGTGCTGGAATACGCGGGTCCCGTGCAGGGCGCGCTTCGTGCGCTGTTCGGCTGGTCGCGGCCACAGGATTATTGGTTCCCCGAAATTCGGTCTTTGTCCGGCGCCATCGCCATGATGACCCTGGTGCTCTACCCCTACGTCTACGCGCTCGCGCGGGCGGCCTTCCTCGAGCAGTCGGTCTGCGTCCTCGAGGTCAGCCGCCTTTTGGGTCGGGGACCGTGGCGGAGCTTCACCTCGGTCGCGCTTCCGCTGGCCCGGCCGGCCATCGTCATCGGCGTCAGCTTGGCGTTGATGGAAACCCTCAACGATTTCGGAACGGTGGACTATTTCGCCGTCTACACCTTCACCGCCGGCATCTACGACGTCTGGCTGAACATGAACAGTATCTCGGGCGCCGCCCAATTGGCCACGGTCATGCTCGTCCTGGTGCTCGCGTTGATCGCGGCCGAACGCTGGGCGCGGCGGCAGCTTAGGTTCCACCACACCACGAACCGCTACCGGCAGCTACCCACCTATCGGCTCGACCGCGTCGCGGCCGCGCTCGCGTTCACGGCCTGCGCCGCCCCGATCGTTCTCGGCTTTGTCGTACCGAGCGCGATCCTCTTCGATTATGCCGTCGGCACCGTCGCGAATACCCCCATCGCCGACTTCGCGATCTACGCCTTCAACAGCCTGACGCTTTCATCGACCGCCGCCTTGCTCGCGGCCGGGGTCGGCCTCTTTATGGCCTATGGCGTCCGCTTGGGGCGCGGACGGGCGGTGCGGGCGGCGACCCGCATCGCCAGCGTCGGCTACGCGGTTCCGGGAGCGGTTCTCGCCATCGGCGTCGTCATCCCCTTGGCGCGCCTGGACAACGCGGTGGACGCTTTCATGGGCGACGTGTTCGGCGTCTCGACCGGTCTATTGTTAAGCGGCACCCTGGCCGCCGTTACCTATGGCTATCTCGTGCGCTTCCTCGCGCTCTCGTTCGGGACCGTGGACGCCAGCCTCGCCAAGGTCACGCCGAGCATGGACGGCGCCGCCCGCACGCTCGGAAGCGCGCCGCTCGGGGCGTTACGGCGGGTTCATCTGCCGTTGATGCGAGGGAGCACTCTCGCCGCCGCCATACTGG
>JAKZXM010000075.1:0-3171 GCA_047514975.1 Rhodospirillales bacterium | reverse complement strand
CCTGGGGGTCGGGCAATGTCTTCAGCGCCCGCAGCCCGCGGGCGATCATGGCGCCGTCGTCGGTGGCCTTCGCCCAGTCGGCGGGGCTCATGGCCCGGCGCTTCTCGTCGACCACGGCGCGCACGGCCGCCATGTTGATCGCCGGCCGCGACGGCGCCTCGGGGGCCCGAGACAACCGGTCCGGCATGCGCCGCAGGCGCGCGGCTCGCGTGTCAGAGCGCTCGGGCGCAACCCCGCTGAGCTCCGCCAGCGAGATCACCGCGGGCGCCCAGGACAGCCGATCCGGCATCCGCCGCTGGCGCGCGGCCTGCGTTTTGGAGCGCTCGGGCGCAACCCCGCTGAGCGCTGCCAGCGACAGCACCGCGGGCGCCCAGGACAGAGCCGGTCCGGCATCCGCCGCTGGCGCGCGGCCCGCGTGTCGGAGCGCTCGGGCGCAACCCCGCTAAGCTCCGCCAAGCTGATGAAGTTCCGGGCGCCCGGCCAACGGCCGTCCGCCGGAAAGTCGTCGTAAATCATGTCGTTCATCCTCATCGTTCGGCTTGGCCGCCGGCGGCCTTGGAAGGCCCATTCTCTTCGAGATTCCCGGTTTTCTAAACGTAAAAAAGAGTCGAATCGATTGAAGACGCGCACGTTCGCGACCCTCAAACGCTTCGCCGAAAGAGCGCGGTTCCGATCGGCCGCGATGCGCTTTAGGAGACGCGGGTGAACGCGAGTTCATGCATGCTGGCCGATCACCCGGAGACGCGCCGCGATCCCGGTCTCTTGTACGCGGCCGCGGGCCCATCGCGCCCGCGCACGGCTCCTCAATCCATCACCAGGACCTTGGCGCCCCTGACCGCGGCGTGCTTGAGCTCGACGAGGGCCGTGTTCGCCTCTTCCAATGGATAGGTCCGGACCTCGGGACGGATGGGGATCTCGGCCGCCAGCGGCAGGAACTCGGCGATGTCGCGCGCGGTCACGTTGGCCACCGACTTGATCTCGCGCTCGAGCCACAGGTGCTCGTGGTAGCTGAGACGCATGAGCGCGTCCTTGTCGCCGTCCTCCTTGCGGATGGCATTCACCACCAGGCGTCCGCCGGGCCTCAAGTTCGCGAGCGCCTCGACCACCGGCGTCCAGGCGGGCGTGGTGTCGATGATGGCGTGCAGGGGCTCGGGCGCGCGCTCGGCCGTATCGCCCGCCCAACTCGCGCCCAGCTCGCGCGCGAAGCTGCGCGCGCCTTCGTCGCGGGCGAAGACGAAGATGCGGCTTCGCGGGTAGAGATGCCTGGCAAGCTGAAGAACCAGATGCGCCGAGCCGCCGAAGCCGGTGAGACCGAGCAGCTCACCGTCCTCGATGCGTGCGAGCCTGAGCGCGCGGTAGCCGACCGCGCCGGCGCACAGGAGCGGCGCGGCCTCGGCGTCGGCGAACGTCTCGGGGATGGGATGCGTGTAGGCCGCGGGCACGGTCATGTACTCGGCGTAGCCGCCGTTCACGTCGCGGCCCGTGGCCCGGAAGGCCGGGTCCAGGTTCTCGTCCGGCCCGCCGGACGACGAGTGGATCCAGCCCACCCCGACGCGTTCGCCGATTTCCCGCCCGCGCGCCCCCGGCCCGAGCGCGTCGATCCGGCCCACCACCTCGTGGCCCGGCACCACCGGCAGGCGCGGCGGCGCGGCGCGGCCCTCGATCTCGTCGAGCTCGGTGTGACACACCCCGCAGGCCGAGACCTTGATCCGCACTTCGCCGGCTCGCGCGTCGGGCACGGGCAGATCGACCAGCGCCAGCGGCGTGGCCGAGGTCTCCAGCGAAACGATCTTGCCGAGGATCATCGCCCTCATGGTGTCCTCGCGCGCAGCGCGGACGACGCGGGCCGCCGGGCCGGCAAGCGTATCAGCATCGAAGGGGCGCCGTGAAGGCGTCGCCCGACCTGCCTTCGCCGAAGCGAAGCTCGGCTTCGCGCAGGCAGGCGAGCCATCGCGCGCTTGCGAACCCGCGCGCCCTTCGGGCGCGGGGCCCTGCTATGATCCCCGGCCCCCTCGCCGTCGTCCCAGAACCGTAGGAGAAACGCCAATGACAGGCCCGAAGGAGATGCGACCATGAGCGCGCCTAAGCCGAAACTGCTGGTGACGCAGAAATTCCCCGCGGCCGTCGACGCGCGCGCGCGCAGCGATTACGAGGCGCGCGTGAACGCGACCGGCGCAACTTGGGATGCGGACGAATTGGTCGAGGCGAGCGCCGGCATGGACGGGCTTCTGGTCGCCGCCAACGATTCTGTGCGAGCCGACGTCATCGGACGATTGGCCGAAAGCGTGCGCATCGTCGCCACGTTTTCGGTCGGCTACGAGCACATCGACATGGCCGCGGCGCGCAAGCGCGGCCTCGTGGTCACCAACACGCCCGATGTCTTGACCGACGCGACCGCGGACATGGCGATCCTGTTGATGCTGGCGGCCGCGCGCCGGGCCGGCGAGGGCGAGCGCACGCTTCGGGCCGGCGCCTGGACCGGCTGGACGCCGACCCAGTTCCTGGGCACCCAGATGACTGGCAAGCGGCTCGGCATCGTCGGCATGGGCCGGATCGGCGGCGCGGTGGCGCATCGGGCGCGGGCCTTCGCGATGGAGATCCACTACCACAACCGCAACCGCCTGGCGGCCGGGACCGAGGAGGGCGCGGTCTTCCACGGGGATCTGGACGACTTGCTGGGGGTATGCGATTTCCTCAGCCTGCACTGCCCGCTCACGCCCGAGACGGCCAAGCTTCTGAACGCCGAGAGGATCGCCCGGCTTCCCGACGGCGCGGTGGTGGTGAACAGCGCCCGCGGCGGCGTGGTCGACGATAAGGCCCTGATCGCGGCGCTCGAGTCGGGCAAGCTCGCGGCCGCCGGCCTCGACGTCTATGACGGCGAGCCCAACGTGAACGCCGGCTACATGGACCTCGAGAACGCCTTCCTCGCGCCCCATCTCGGCAGCGCGACGATCGAGACGCGCAACGCCATGGGCTTTCGGGCGCTCGACAACCTCGACGCCTTCTTCGCCGGCCAAGAGCCGCGCGACCGCCTGGCCTGAACTCTCGCAAATAATAAAAAGCCGCCCGGGACAGGACCCCGGGCGGCATGGGTTCGTGCAAACTTCGGCGCGGCTTATCGGCGCTCGCCGAAGAGGTGCAACAGCATGATGAACAGGTTGATGAAATCGA
>JAKZXM010000074.1:0-7873 GCA_047514975.1 Rhodospirillales bacterium | reverse complement strand
CCCTATGGCTTCGACCCGCGCGGCCTTTGAAACCACGCCATAGCGTGGGTCCCCCGGCCGTGCTATGGTTGTGCTTGGAAACGACTTACGCGGGCGCGTAGGGGGCGGTGCGCCGACGCCATGAACGTTCTGATCGCCGACGACCACGCGCTGTTCCGAGAGGGCCTTCGCCACGTGCTCACGGCGCTTAGCGACCACGTGACAATCGTCGAGGCGTCCGATTTTCCCGAAGCCGTTCAACGGGCGCGCGAACACGATGATCTCGACCTCATTCTGGTCGACATGATCATGCCGGGAATGGAGAGCTTCGAGGGCCTGGGCGCGTTGCGCGAGGCGCGTCCCGGTATTACCCATCGTCGTCGTTTCCGGTTCCGACAACCAGGAGACCGTGCGCCGTGCGATCGCTACGGGCGCCCACGGGTTCATCCCCAAGACGCTGAACGCCAAGGTGCTGCTGGGGGCGCTGAATCTGGTGATGTCGGGCGGCGTCTATCTTCCGCCGACGCTGCTCGGCGAGGCGGGGGCCGCGCCCGCGCCCGAAACCGATCCCCGGCCGGACGGGCCCAAGCTGACGCCGCGACAGCGCGAGGTGCTCATGAGCCTCGTCCAGGGCCGCTCCAACAAGGAAATCGCGCGCGAACTCGACGTCGCCGAGGGCACCGTGAAGCTGCACGTGGCGGCGCTGATGCGGGTCCTCGACGTCAACAACCGGACCCGGGCGGCGCTCAAGGCGGCCGAGCTCGGCCTGGTTCCCAACCGCTCCAACGCATCCTGAACGACGGCCCGGCGCTAGCGCATTAATCCTTTAGTCGGCTCCGGCCCGCGCCCCCGCCCGGTCGCCCCAAGGGTACCATTCCGTGGGCGGCCGGGCGGGGGCGCGGGCTGGAGCGATTCCACTTAAGTGGACAACGCTTTAGTGTCGCGGCAGTTCGACCTCGGCCTTGCCGACGGTCGCGACGCCGCCTTCCTGGTTGGTCCCCGTGATGTCGAGCGAAACGACGCCGCGTTCGGCGTCCTTTCCGGCCACCGTCGCGCCGTAGTTGACGATGTCGCCGTAGAGTCCGGGCGCGCGCACCTGGACCTCGAGGCTCGAGAGCGTCCCGTCGTCGCCCATCCAGTTGGTCACGAGCGGCGCAACCCAGGCGAATCGCATGACCCCGTTGTCGAAGGGCGCCGGCATGCCGCGGCCGGCGGCGATGTTCGAATCCTCGTGCTGCTGGGAGTACTTGACGGGGAAGTTGAGGGGCGGAATGACGGAGGCCGCGTGCGGGGCCTTCAGCAAGTCGAGGAACCCCCAGCGGCCGGCCTTGTACGAGGGGCCGATGGCCGCGTTCCAGGCCACCATGTCGCCGATGGTCAGCGGACCCCGGACGATCGGGGCGAGCGCGTCGCCGACGGCGACGTCCTCGAAGAGAAGGGTGTCCGCGCCGCGCCGCGTCTCGGCCAGGAAGGCGCGCTCGATCTCGGCCAGCTCGGCGTCCGTGCACCGGTGGGGGCTGCGTTCGAACATGACCGCATCGCCCACCTGGGTCGCCATGATCATGGTGCCCGTGCCGATGCCGACCACCTGGTCGGCGGCGTCGAGATAGGTAATTTCGGAGATCACGAAGTTCAGCCGCCGACCCTGCTTGTTGCGCTTCTCGTAGTACTCCGCCTGCTTGGAGACCGCACGCAGGCGATCGCCGGCGAGGATGGGGCGACGCCATTCGTACTTGACCCCGCCGATCAGCGAGGCCAGAGGCGCCTTCATGGGTGCGCCGTGGAGCATCGGATACAGCACCGAGACGAGATAGGCGGGCGGCGCGACCAGGCGGGCGTACCGCGAGCGCGCGGCATGTTCGGGGTCGGTCCAAAGGGGATTGTCGTCGTCCGTGCCATAGGCGAAGTGGCGGATGGAATCGGCGGTGACGTCGTGGTTCCAGGTCTCGCGCTCGCGGACCTCCTTGCCCGTCAGCTCTCGGGTTCGTTCCGCCCAGGCATCGATCTCGGCGTCGATCGCGGCGTCGCTCTCTAGCGTCTCGCTCATGGCTTCGGTCTCCGTCTTGCTTCGTCTCGGGGGTCCGGGCGCCGGCGCCGCCGATTGCCGGAGCATCCGCGCCGGCTTGGCGTCTTCGTTCGAAAGGCCGGGCTCAGGGCTCGAGCATGATCTTGCCGACGTGGGCGGCGCCCTCCATCATCCGGTGCGCCTCGGCCGCGCTCTCGAGGGGGAGCGCGGTGTGGATCACCGGCCGGATCCGGCGCTGTTCGACCAACGGCCAGACCTTGTGTTCGAGCTGACGCGCGACCTCGGCCTTGAAGGCGGGCGGGCGAGAGCGAAGCGTCGAGCCGGTCAGCGTCAACCGCTTCAGCATCACCGGCATCAAATTGACCTCGGTGGTCGAGCCCTTGGCGAAGGCCAGATGGATCATCCGCCCGTCGGCCGCCAGTGCCTTGATGTTGCGCTGGACGTAGTCACCGCCGACGATGTCGAGGATCACGTCGGCGCCACGGTTCGGGGTTTCGGCCTTGACCACGTCTACGAAGTCCTCGGTCTCGTAATTGATCACCCGGTCGGCGCCCAGCTCGAGGCAAACGGCGCAACGCGCGTCCGGGCTGTCGGTCGCGAAAACCTTCGCGCCGAAGGCCTTGGCGAGCTGGATGGCGGTGGTCCCGATCCCGCCGGCCCCGCCGTGGACGAGGAAGCTCTCGCCTTCGGCAAGCCGAGCCCCCATGAAGACGTTGCTCCACACGGTAAACAGGGTCTCGGGCAGGCCCGCAGCCTCGGTCAGGCTGAGCCCCGAGGGAACCGGAAGGCATTGGTCGGCCGCGGCGGGGCAGTACTCGGCGTAGCCGCCGCCGTTGGTGAGCGCGGTGACGCGATCGCCTTCGCTCCACCTTGTCGCGCCCGCGCCAAGCGCGACGACGTCGCCTGCGACCTCGAGGCCGAGCAGATCGGGGGCCCCTTTGGGGGGCAGATAGAGGCCGCGGCGCTGCATGAGATCGGGGCCATTGACGCCGGCGGCCGCCACCCGGATCAGGACCTCGCCGTCGCCGGGAACGGGGAGCGGCCGGCGCCCCGCCTTCAGGACCTCGGGTCCGCCGTCGGCGGTGATCTCGACCACCCTCATGCTGTCGGGAAGTTCGGCGCTCACGGGCTTGGGCCTCCTGGAATCGGGACGCGGGTCCGCAGGGGGACGCGCATGCCTCTCGGAACGAAGAGAAGGACGCGGTGGTGGAGGCACGGCCGCCGGCAAGGGCGCCGGCGAGGTGCCCGCGACGCGGTTTAGCGCAAGGGGCTTCGGGATGTCAAACGCGGCCCCGTCCCCGGCGCCCGCCGCGCCGCAATAGCGCGCCTGTGCGGTTGCCTCGATTGCGACTTCGGCCTAGTTTCCGATGCCGGTTCGCGCCGGGCGATGCCGGTCCGCGCGCGGTCCGACAACATCACGGTTCAAGGCGATGAAGAACAAACGGGTGGAAAGCGCGGAAGAGGCGGTCGCCGACATCTTCGACGGCGCGCTCGTGATGATCGGCGGCTTCGGGCGCGGCGGCGTGCCGGAAGTGCTCATCGACGCGGTCTGCGACAGCGGCGTCAAGGAGCTGACCGTCATCAGCAACAACACCGGCACGCGCGAGACCGGGATCGCGCGCCTGCTCAAGGCCGGTTGCGTGAAGAAGATGGTTTGCAGCTTCCCGCTGGCGACCGAATCGAACGTGTTCCGCGACCTCTACAACGCCGGCAAGGTCGACCTCGAGGTGGTGCCCCAGGGCTCGTTGGCCGAACGGATCCGCTGCGGCGGCGCCGGGATCGGCGGGTTCCTGACGCCGACCGCGGTGGGAACCGAGCTCGCCAAGGGAAAGCAGACCATCGAGCTCGACGGCCGCGAGTACCTGCTCGAGGTGGCGCTCAGGGCCGACTTCGCGCTGGTGCGCGCCAAACAGGTGGACGGCCGCGGCAACCTCACGTACCGCATGGCGGCGCGTAACTTCAACCCGGTGATGGCGACCGCGGCCGGCACGGTGATCGTCGAGGCGATCGAGGAAGTGCCCATCGGCGATCTCGACCCGGAATGCATCATCACGCCGGGAATCTACGTCTCCCGGTATTTTTTGGCCGGCACTTACAAATCGCAGATGTAACGGAGATTGGCGATGGACACCGCGGCACTCGAGAAGGCGGTTCTCGACCGAGAGCAGATGGCGAAGCGCGTCGCGTTCGAGCTTCGGGACGACTGGCTGGTCAACGTCGGAATCGGGATGCCGACCAAGTGCTTGGCCTACGTTCCGCCCGAGCGCGACGTCCTGTTCCACAGCGAGAACGGCATCATCGGCATGGGACCGCCGCCCAAAGACCCGGCGGACGCCGACAACGATCTGTTGAGCGCCGGCAAGGGCCCGGTGACCCTGGTTCCGGGCGGCTGCTTCATTCACCACGCGGATTCGTTCGCCATCTCGCGGGGCGGCCGGTTGGACGCCGCGATCCTGGGCGCCTATCAGGTGGCCGAGAACGGCGATCTGGCGAACTGGCGGCTGCCCAACGCGCGCACGGGCAGCGTCGGCGGCGCCATGGATATCGCGGTCGGCGCGAAACGCGTGTTCGCGATGATGACCCACGTCACCCGCGACGGCGAGCCGAAGATCGTGAACGCGCTGAGCTATCCGCTCACGGCCTTGCGCTCGGTCACCAAGATCTTCACCGATATGGCGGTGATCGCGGTGACCGCCGAAGGCCTCGTGCTCGAGGAAGTCGCGCCCGGACTGACGCCGGACGACGTGCAGGCGGCGACCGAACCGAAGCTCACGGTCTCGGCTGCGCTCAAGCCCATCGAGGTCTGAGACCGACGCCGTCCGATTGATTCCCCAATCACGTCGTGGCCGGGCCGGAGCCGGCCGTTCGGTTTAGGGGCCGACCATGGCTGCACGCCCCTGCCGTCATGCCCGTGCTTGTCACGGGCATCCACGGAATCAGTGGAACGCTTGGGATTCCAAAGACGTGGATCGCCGGGACAGGCCCGGCGATGACGCGAAGGGCGACGGTTCGATGAACAGAGTCCGGGTCGTCTCGGCCACGCGCCCGCTGGATCGCCGCACGCGATTCTGACCGACCGCGATCTGGTCTAGTCTGCGAAATCCGGGGTCTTCAACGAAACCCCGAGCTGCGCCCTGCGCCGCAGCCACGGGCTCGGGCGGTAGCGGGGATCACCGGTCATCCGGACCATGTTCTCGAGGATCGCCAGCACCTTGGCGGGGCCGAGGTCGTCGCCGAGGCTGAGCGGTCCTTGCGGGTAACCGCGGCCGATGCGGACCGCCTCGTCGATATCGTCGGGCGTGCCGATCCGCGCCTGGGCGATGGCGCAGGCGATGTTGACCACCGAGGCCAGCATGCGCTGGGCGATGAAGCCGGGCGAATCGCCGATGACCGTGACCTTGGCGCCGCAGGCCGCGAACAAGGCCGAGGCCGCGTCGCGCGCACTTGGCCGGGTCGCGGGCGTGGTCATGAGGGTGACCCGGCGCTCGAGATCGACCACGGTGTCCACCGCGACCGTCTGCGCGGCGTCAACGCCTTCGTCGATCGCCGCCCAGGTGGCGTCGTTGCCGAGCGGGGTGACGAGGACGAGGGCGTCGTCGGAAGGCGCGGCGCCGTCCTCGATCGTGACGCCGGCGCCGAGGCCGCCGAGGCGCGCCAGGATCTTGGCCCGCGCGTCTGCGTCGGCCGCACTCACCCACAGGTGTCGGGGAAGCGTCGTCGGCGCCGGCGGCTCGGGCGGCTCCACCTTGCGCCCCTCTTCGTAGCGATAGAAGCCGGCCCCGGTCTTGCGCCCCCACAGACCGGCGGCGAATCGGCGCGCGATTTCGGGCGAGGGGCGGAAGCGGGGCTCCGCGTAGTACTGGCGGAAGCTCGATTCCAGCGAGCGGTGGGTGACGTCGAGGGCGGTGAGATCGAACAGCTCGAACGGACCCATGGGGAAAGCCGCCGCCTCGCGCATGACCCGGTCCACGTCGGCGGCCTCGGCGACGCCTTCGGCGAGGATCGCGAGCGCCTCGGTGCTGTACGCGCGGCCCGCGTGGTTGACGAGGAACCCCGGCGAATCCTTGACCCGGACCGCGCGGTGGCCCATTCGCTGGAACAGCGCCATCAGCGCGTCGCCGGCGGCGCGCTCGCCGCGCTCGCCGTCCACCACCTCCACCAGCTTCATCAGGGGCACCGGATTGAAGAAGTGGGCGCCGGCGACGCGCCCCGGTCGGGCGCACCTGGCGGCGATGTCGGTGATCATCAGCGACGACGTGTTGGACGCGAGGATGCAATCGTCGGACACGCAGCGCTCGAGCTCGGCGAACAACGCCTGCTTGGTCTCGAGGTCCTCGATCACGGCCTCGACGACGACGCCCGCCGCGGCCAGCTCGGCAATCCCATGGACGATCTCGATGCGCCCGATCGCGGCCTCGGCCTCTTCGGCGCTGCACTGTCCCTTTTCCGCGCGGCGGCGCAGCATCCGCGCGATGAACGCGCCGGCCTCGCGGCCGGTCTCTTCCCTGGCGTCGGTCATCTTGACGCGAAAGCCGCCCGCGGCCGCGATCTGGGCGATCCCGCGGCCCATGGCGCCGGCGCCCACCACGCCCAGGGTGAAGGCCGGATCGTTTAAGTCGATGGTCATGGTCGCGCTCTTCGGGGACGCGCCCTCCGGGTCTAGAGCGGATCGCAGTTGATCGGAACCGCGAGGCGGTTGCGATCGGGCGCGCCCATCCGCTCTATCTCAATAGGCCAGACCAGATTCACGAGTTCGGCGCATCGCCGCAGGCGATTCCGACCGACCACGATCTGGTCCGGGGACGGCGTCTCTCATATCAGGGATGGTACGCGCGCGCGAATCGCCATGGCCTGCGAGCGGCCGCGAGCGGATCGCGTTTGTTTGGAACCGCGATGCGGCTCCAATCAAACGCATGAATCCGCTCGATCTCCATCGTGGCGACCAGATTCACACGGTTGGTGGATCACCGCAGGTGATCCTCCCGACCGTGATCTGGTCTAGGCCCAGATCTCCATGGCGAGCCCGCGCGCGTCGCGCATCGGCGAGGCGGGAAGCCGCAAGGCGGTGCCCGCGAGGATGCGCGCGGCGGACCACGTGAGGGCCAGGGCGTCGATGACGTCGTCGTCCCCCCAGCCCGGCCCGCGAAAGCCCGCAATTCCTTCGCCGGCAGCGCCAAGGCCGGCCTCGCGAAGAAACTCGCGCCGTTCCGCGTGCCCCGCCGCGCAACGCTTGGGATGGCGTGCGGGGGCGCCGCCGATCTCGAGGAAGGCGATCTCGGGGTGGGCCTCGCGGATGCGCTCTTGAAGGGCGGGCGTCATGGCGGCGTCCACCTCGCGGAGCTTCTTGAACAGGCCGAAGCACTGCTTCGAGATGCCGATGCGGGCCGCCGAGCTGGCGCGGTTGGCGCCGAGCGCGCTCGAATAGTCGTCGGCCCCGAGCGCGCCGCGTACGGGCGGCGAGAACACCGAGGACGCGCGCGGCCGGCCGAGAAGCGCCCGCGCCGACCGGTCGCACGCGCGCCCGCCGCGCGCGGCCGTGTCGAGAAGGCCGACGGGCATGTCGAGGGCGACAATGGCCACGTCGCGGGACATTGCGATCACGTCGGCGAACGACGGGCACAGGCGGAATTCCGCATCGCTCCCGTCCGCACCCGCGCGTCTCAGCACCGCGACCCAACCCGCGCGGCAGCCGTCGACGCCGGCGACGCGGGTCATGCGCGGTCCCGATCCCGATATCCGCTGAGCCATGAATGTATAAAAAATGGCTCTATTATTGAATCGTATGCGTCACCTTGTTATGGCGGCGGCGAGGCAGGCCCGGTCATTGGCGCCGGGGGCGAGGCCAACGAGGTGGAACCAGCTCAGGTA
>JAKZXM010000073.1:0-3503 GCA_047514975.1 Rhodospirillales bacterium | reverse complement strand
GTGATGGGGCGCGAAAGCGCAGGCGTGCCCGAAGCCGTCGCGGCGGCCGTCGACGCGCGCTTGCGCGTTCCCTTGGCGCCGGGGATGCGCTCGCTCAACGTCGTCGTCGCGGCCGCCGTCGTTCTCGGCGAGGCGCTGCGGCAAATGCGAGCATTCCCGGGGATGTGATGACAAGGGTTCCGAACGACGAGCAGAAGGAACGCGCGGCGCTGTGGTTCGCCGAGCTCCGCGACGAGCTGTGCCGTGCGCTCGAGGGGCTGGAGCAGACGCGAGAGTCGCCGGGCGGGACCGCGCCGGGACCGCCGCCCCGGTTCGAACGCACCGAATGGACGCGCCCCGGCGGCGGCGGCGGCGAGATGGCGATCATGCACGGAAATGTCTTCGAGAAAGTCGGCGTCAACGTCTCCACCGTGTGGGGCGAGTTGACCGAGCCGTTCGACCGCCAAATTCCAGGAGCCGAGGACGATCCCCGGTTCTGGGCGTCCGGCATTTCCGTGGTCGCCCATCCGCGTTCGCCCTTGGTGCCCACGGCGCACATGAACACCCGCCTCATCGTCACGACGCGTTCGTGGTTCGGCGGTGGCGCCGATCTGACGCCGGTCTACGCGGATGCGGACGACGTTTCCGCCTTCCACGGCGCCCTCCAAGGCGCCTGCGACACATACGAGGACGGCTGCTACGATCGTTTCAAGGCCTGGTGTGACGAGTATTTCTATCTGCCCCACCGCGGCGAGGCGCGAGGGGTCGGCGGAATCTTTTACGACCAGCTCGATTCCGGAGACTGGGAGCGCGACCTCGCGTTTACCCGCGCGGTCGGATTGGCCTTCCGGGGTGTCTATCCGACCCTCGTCGCGCGCCACATGAACGAGCGCTGGACGCCGGCGCAGCGCGCCGCCCAGCTCCGAAAACGGGGGCGGTACGTGGAGTTCAACCTGATCCACGACCGTGGCACCAAATTCGGACTCATGACCGGCGGCAACGTGGAAGCCGTCCTGATGTCGTTGCCACCGTTGGCCGCGTGGCCGTGATTCGCGGCGCCTACAAGGTGCTTTCGGCGATCGTCTTCAGCCGCGCGAGGCACGCCTCGCGATCGGCGCGGTAATCGCCGTCCTCCCACCACTCGGCGACGGCCGCAAGCAGTTGGCCGACCCGTTTCCCGGGAGCGACGCCGAGCGCGAGCGCGTCTCGGCCTTTCAAGGGAAACTCGAGCCGCCGCCAGCGGGCCGCGGATTCGAGCAGCGCCCGCCAGGCCGGGTTGCGCTCCGACGGCTGACGCGGATCGATCGCCAGCTCGGCCGCCCAGTTCAGAAGCGCCGAATCACGCACGATTTCGGCACCCTGCCTTTGAAGGGCGCGCCGAAGCGCCGGATCCCCGATCCCGGGCTCGATTGCCGCGTCGGCGTGGGCAAGCGCGACGAGGCGCTCCGTCTGGATGCGGCTGAGGCGCAGCCGCCGGGCGACGATCCGGGCTCCGTCCGCGGTGGTCGTCAGCAGACTGGCGAGGCGCCGCAACGGGTCGGCGACCACGCTTTCAAAGCGAACCGCCCGCGTTTCCAACCAGTTGAGCAAGCGCAACCGACCGACGTCGCCCGCCTCGGGCAGGATGTTTTCGAGGACGCGCTCGCCGCGCATCAACACGATGACGCCGGCGGGATTCGGCGACGCCAGGATTCGAAACATCTCGCCCCGCACGCGTTCGCCCGAAAGCTCGCCCAGGCGATGCGCGAGCGCCCGGCACGCGGCCAGTGCGTCGCGGTCCGGGGGCGGCTTTCCGTAATGGCCGTAGAAGCGGAAGTAGCGGAGCAGGCGGAGCACGTCCTCCTCGATTCGCGCCCGGGCGTTACCGACGAACCGCACCCGGCCGTAAGCCAAGTCTTCGAGGCCGCCAAACGAATCGTAGATGTCGCCGTCCGGCGTGCACGAAAGGGCATTGAACGTGAAATCGCGCCGCGCCGCGTCCGCGACCCAATCGTCGGTGAAGCTCACCCGCGCCCGGCGGCCGTCCGTCTCGACGTCGATCCTGAGCGACGTGACCTCGAAGCGGCGCTTTCCGACCACCGCCGTGACGGTTCCGTGATCGAGCCCGGTTGGAATGACCACGACGCCTGCGTTGCCGAGAACCGTCATGACGTCCCCGGGCGGGCGCGGCGTCGCGATATCGATGTCACCCACGGGCCGCCGGGCGACCGAATCGCGGACGCAGCCGCCGACGAAGCGGACTTCCGTCCCGTCCGCCGCCAGCACCTCGACGACGGCGCGCGTTTCCGGCGCCGTCATCCACGGTTGCAGCGCGATCTTGCCGATCGGCTCGGGCGCCGGCTGCTTCTTGCTCAAGGCCTTCTTTCGGCCGCGTTCGGCGGCGCGCCTTCACGCGGTCCGGTCATTCCAGGTGTCCGGGGACGACGCGTCGCCGCGCGTGCAGACCGACGCGCATGTCGATCGCGGTCTGTCCCGGCTTCTGCGTCGGCGCGATCCGGCCCACGAGCACGGGCGTCGGAAGCAGCGGCGCCGGCTCGTATCGCAACACGATTCGCGTCATGCCACGGCCAGGGCGTCGCGGAGATCCACAAGAATTCCCGCGGTCGCCCCCCAGATGTAGTGCTCGGCGTACTGCACCGCGTGGAAGAAACGCTCGATCCCGTCGAAGGTCCGGCTGTGGCGGTGATAGTTGGCTGATTCGAGAAGGAAGGCGAGCGGGACCTCGAACACGGCGGCGACCTCGTCCGCGTCGGCGTCGATCACGAACGGAACGTCCACCAACGCCACCACCGGCGTCACCAGGAAGCCCGTCCGGGTCGCATAGTCGTCGAGCCGTCCGATCACGCGCACCCGGTCCCGCCCGAGGCCGATTTCTTCCTCCGTCTCGCGCAACGCCGCGGACTCCGCGTCGCCGTCGCCGGGCTCGATCCCGCCCCCGGGGAAGCTGATCTGCCCCGCGTGGTGGGCAAGGTGGTCGGTGCGCCGGGTGAAGAGGACCGACGGGTCGGGGCGACGGTCGACGATGGGCACGAGAACCGCCGCCCGACGCAGCCCGCGCCGGGGCGCGAGCCCCGGGTTGAGCTGGTGATCGCCGCGAAGGCGCGACCGGCCCGCGCCCGCGCCGGCGTCTCCGGACGTTCGGCCGGCGATGCGGCGGGCGAGTTCCTCTCGGGTCAGGGGTGGGGATCGATCGGCCCGATGGGGAAAAACGTTCCGCTGCTCCATACCCCGTACACTTGTTCGTTATCGACCACTTCTTCGGTCCCAAGCTCCACCAATTGGTAATACACTGAACGGGTTAGGCGCGCCTCGATCTCGGGACGGACGCTCACGTACGGCGACGGCTCGCTCGAAGCGGGATCCACGACGACGCGAAAGGGATGGTCGTGGTCGACGGTGACGATCTCGTCCACGTTCGTTCGCACGCTGACGACGCGCTCGCCGGCGGCGCCCGCCGAGAACAGCTCGACGGCGGCGAACGGCGCGTCGTCGACGGCGATCCGGCCGAACTCGAAGGGCGTCAC
>JAKZXM010000072.1:0-5367 GCA_047514975.1 Rhodospirillales bacterium | reverse complement strand
GAATCGGGAGATCCGTTCCGGTTCAGGAGGCGCTCGACATCGCCGGAGATATCGCCGCCCGACCTAGGCCGAGCTTTACTCGGGGGATTGGGAGCACCCTAGATGTAGTGGGTATGGGTGACAACCGGATAGGCACGGTTTGAACGCGCCCGAATATTCAGTTTGTTCTGGAAGGTACTGTTCCTGCTCACAGGGGCTTTGTTGAGTGGCGGAGTTCTCGTCGCCATGTTCCTGTCCAGGCAGCGCTCGTTGGAGGCCTTGCGCAGGACCTTGGAGGAGCGTGTCGCTGAACGTACCGAAGTTCTGCACAGGGAGATCGCCGAACACAAGCAGACTGAAGACACCTTGCGAAAAAGTGAAACAACCAAAACGGCAATTTTCGCGGCAGCTCAGGAATCCATCATCTTGCTCGACAGAGATGGAATGATCCTTGAAACGAACGAAATAGCGGCGAAGCGGTATGGACGGACCCCGGAAAATTTTAATGGCCAGAACATCTTCGATCTCATGCCTCGTGACCTGGCCGAGCGGCGAAAGGCGTTGTTACATCAGTTGTTCCAGTCCCGTGAGCCGATGGTTCACGAGGACGTCCGTGCGGGGAATCACTTCGAGACCACCATGTGTCCGGTCTTCGATGACCATGGCGGCGTGGTGAAGGCTGCGGTGTTCGCCCGGGACATCACCGAGCGCAAACGGACCGAGGAGACGCTTCGGCGACGCCAATCCGAGCTGGCCCACGTCAGCCGCCTCAGCACCATGGGGAACATGGCGACCGGCCTGGCGCACGAGATCAACCAACCGCTCGCCGCCATCGTCTCCTACACCCAGGGATGCATTCGCCGCCTGCGCTCGGGTCACGAGAGGGACGACGACGTGCTCGCCGCCATGGAAAAGGTCTCGACTCTGGCCCTGCGGGCGGGCGAAATCGTCGGTCGAATTCGGGAATTCGCGCGCAAGGCCGAGCCTCGCAAGACGAGGCTCGACGTCAACCTCGCCATTCGACAGGCGGCCGATCTGCTGTCGGCGGAGGCAAGAGCGAACGGCGTGCACGTGAACCTGGACTTGGCCGATCCGCTGCCGGCGGTGATGGCGGACCCGATTCAGATCCAGCAGGTCATCGTGAACCTGGCGAAGAACGCCATCGATGCCATGAATGGAAGCGAGACGCCCCGCAGGCTGGTTGTCATCCGCACGGCCCCGGCCGACGAAAACGAGATCGAGATTGCCGTCGAGGATACGGGGCCCGGCATGAAGCCGGTGCAGTTGGAACGCGCGTTCGAGCCGTTCTACACCACGACGGCGGAGGGTCTGGGATTGGGCCTGCCCATCAGTCAAGACATCGTCGAGGCGCACGGGGGCCGGATGTGGGCGGCCTCGGACGCGGGATCCGGCGCCGTCTTCCGATTCACCTTGCCGCACGCCGACGGAACCCCGCATGACGATACCGACCGTCTTCGTGGTTAACGACGACCGGGCGGCACGCGAATCGCCGGCGTGGCTGTTCGGTTCGATAGGGCTCGGCCTTTCCGTCGTCCGAACCATCGTCGAAGGTCATGGGGGTCGAATGGTCGATCGATCGGTCCCGGAATCGGGGAACGCGATCGGAATCGGAATCCCGCCCGACAGCGGAGGCCACCAAGATGGGACACGAGACCAAGCAGCCGCCGAGTAGCGACGTGCCGGTCGTTTACGTCGTCGTCGACGACGACGCCGTCCGCGAATCGCTTTCCTGGCTTCTGCGCTCGGCGGCGTTCGAAGTGGAAGTTTGCGCTTCGGCGGAGGAGTTCGTGGACCGGTACCGCTCGGAACGGCCCGGGTGCGTCGTCCTCGACGTGCGCATGCCGGGGATGAGCGGTCTCCAGCTGCAGGAGAAGCTCGGCGAGACCGATATCCGGATCTCCATCGTCATGATATCGGGCCACGGCGACGTTCAGACCGCCGTCCAGGCCATGAAGGCCGGCGCCATCGACTTCATCGAAAAGCCGTTCAACGACCAGCTTCTTCTCGACGCGGTCCACAAGAGCGTGGAACGCGACCTCACGGCGCGAAGGATGCAACGCAGTGAGATCTCGGTCCGTACCCGCCATGCGCGCCTTTCGCGGCGCGAAAGGCAGGTGTTCGAGCAACTCGTCGAGGGCAGCCGCAACACGGATGTCGCACGCGCGCTCGGTATCAGCCGGCGAACCGCGGAAGCGCACCGGGCGAAAGTGATGGGGAAGATGGAGGCCCGCTCGCTCGCGCAGCTGGTCGAGATGGGCCTCGCGCTCCGCGCCTCGACGATCGCCAGGAGCGTTACCTGAGGGGCGACCCCAAATCCACGGCAGGCTTGCTCCACGCATGTCGCCATGCCATCGGCGCGAACGACGGTGCGCCCGCGACCGGGGCCGTCCGATCACCGCGAGCCACGGCGCCCCGCCGTTGGAGGCGTAACGGCCCTCAAACCGGTGGCCGCGCATCGCGCCAGGGACGCGCCGCTTCGAACGCGGCGGCCGCTTGGAGCACGGACAGGTCGGCGAAGCGCGGGCCGACGATCTGAAGGCCGACCGGCAGGCGTTGGGGCGTGAACCCGCAAGGCACGCTCGCCGCCGGGTTGCCGGAGAAGTTGAACGGATACGAGAACTCCGCCCAGGTGGTCCAGTCCCACGCGTGGCTCGGCCAATCCTCGGGTTGCAGGCGATCGGCCGGAAAGGCGGCAACGGACACCGCGGGCGTCAGCAAGAGATCCCAGTCCTCGAAAAAGCGGTGCACGCGCTCGATGTAAGCGAGCTTGCGCGCCCGGGCGTCGAGGTAGTCCTGGGCCGTGAACCCCTGGCCCGCGCGGATGCACGCCACCAGGCCCGGATCCATCTTGTCCTCCCACTTGGGGAGGAAATGCGCGTAGTTCAGCTCGTGCACCGGCCAGAAGAAGCGGATCAGCTCGGGGCCGTCGGGCCCGAAGTCGGGGGTCACGGCCTCGACCGTACACCCTAGGTCCGCGAACGCCCGAGTCGCCTCGGCGACCAGGGCCGCGACGTCCGCATCGACCCGCGCGTGTCCCAGATCGGCGCTGAAGGCGACCTTCAGGTTTTTTACGCCACCTGTGAGACGGGCCGGGTAGTCGGCGGGCGGCGCCTCGAGGCTGGTGTGGTCCCACGGGTGCGGTCCCGCCATGACGCGGAGCATCAGCGCGGCGTCGGCCACGGTCCGCGTTATCGGTCCGATGTTGACGATGTTGTCGCTGTTGGCCACGGGCCAGTTCGGAACCCGGCCCAAGGTGGGCTTGAGGCCGAAGATTCCGCAGAAGTGCGCCGGCATGCGGATCGAGCCCGCGCCGTCCGAGCCCTGGTGCAACGGCCCGTAACCGGCCGCGGCCGCCACACTGGCGCCGGCCGAAGACGCGCCGGCGTTGTAGCCGTGCTTCCACGGGTTGTGGGTGATCCCGGTGAGCGGACTCTCGCTTACGCCCTTCCAGCCGAATTCCGACGTGGTCGTCTTGCCCAACGGAATCGCGCCGGCATGCTTGAGGCGCGTGACGAACGGCGCGTCCACCTCGGGCACCACGCCCACGTGCGTGTGCGAGCCGCGCTCGGTGGGAACACCGGCGGTCAGCGTCAGGTCCTTGATGGTGACCGGGATCCCATGCAGCGGCCCGAGCGCGTCGCCGCGAATGATCGCTGCATCCGCCTCGCGCGCCGCGGCGCGCGCGTCGTCCGCCGCGAGATACGCGAACGCATTGAGCCTGGGCTCCAGGGATTCGATGCGCGCCAAGATGGCGTCGATCAGCTCGACCGGCGAGACCTCGCGCGCGCGGATCAGTTCGGCGAGCTCGCTCGCCGGCGTAAAGCAAAGCTCGGTCGCGTCCATGCCTACCTACTCCTCGAATGTCCGCTCTTGGTGCGGATCGCCGGTGGCGATCGCGCCCGACCACGATCCGGATTGATAGGATAGCCCGGATTCACGTGGCCCTAGGATCGCCGGCGGCTGAGCGCATTCGGCCACCTTGGGTTCGGGGTGGAGTGTACGCAAAGCCGATCCGGTCCCCGGCGAATGGGCAAAAAAATGGGGTGCGAGGCTTTTGGGCGGGACGCTATTGCGAAGGATTTTGGCGTGCCCTATATAGGAACCATCACTCTTCGAAGACCCGGCGTATCAAGCTGCAGTCACGCCGACCAAGCCGGAATACTCCTGGATTTTGATGAGCTGAAAAAGCATTCGGACACGGTGTCCGCATGCACGACGACTTGTACAAAGGAAAGACTTCGATGGCTACAGGAACCGTGAAGTGGTTCAATCCGACCAAGGGATACGGCTTCATCGCCCCCGACGACGGCACGGGCGACTCGTTCGTCCACATCTCGGCCGTGGAACGCGCCGGTCTGTCCACGCTCGCCGAGGGGCAGAAGCTCGAATACGAACTACAGCCCGGACGGGACGGCAAGAGTTCGGCAGAGAACCTGCGGCTGGTTGACTGACGCCGAATCGGCGATTGGCCGAAAGGGCCCGCGAACTGCGGGCCTTTTCGTTCCCCGTGGTCTCGTCTGGCGGCCTGACGCCGGCGATTTGACCCACGCCGTGTTCCGGATGAGGACAAGAGATGGCGCGTAGACCAAACTACCGTTTCGAACGATTCGAACGACAGCGGACGAAAGCGGCCAAGAAGGCCAAGCGGGCCGAAGCCAAGCAGGCCGCCAGGGACCAGAAACGAGGAACCAAGCCCGATGGAGAGGATCCGCGGCCCGAAGATGAGGCAACGGCCGAGGAGTCCTCCGAATCCTCCGAATCCTCCGAACCCTCCGATCCCGCCGCTTAGAGCATTGTCCACGGTCGTGGATCGCACCGGCCGGCGGGTGGGTCGGTTTCGCCGACACCGGATTTTGCGTCAATGCCTTGTGCGTGAAACGTCCGCGCATGCGGGCGGGCCCACGGGCGCATCAGGACGCCCGCGCGGGCGCGGGCAATGCGCTTCCCCGGAACCGGCGTTTTCGTGCACTCGGGCGCGCTCGGCGAAATTGGCACCGCGCGCGTCCTTGCCATCGGCACGCCCGGCCCGTGGGTTCCGTCACGCCCTTGCGGATTCCGCCATCGCCCTTCGCCGGGCCAGCTCGGCGTACACGTTCTCGATCAGCATCTGGCGGGCACGTTCGACGATCTCGTTCATGGACGAGCTGCGGACGAACATTGCGGCGGCGCGCGAGCTCAGCTCGGTCATGGTGGGCATGGCGGAAAGCTGGACGCCGCGGATGAGCTCGTCCAGCTCGTGGCGGACGATCTCCACCTTGTCGTCGAACTGATGGCGCCATCGCTCGACGCGCGCGGCGAGATCGTTGTGCAGGTCGTCGATGGAGGCGTCCAGGCTGGCGCGCTTTTCAGCCAGCCGCGCGCGCAACT
>JAKZXM010000071.1:0-3999 GCA_047514975.1 Rhodospirillales bacterium | reverse complement strand
ATCGTAGGCCTTCCCAATGTGGGGAAGTCGAGGCTGTTCAACGCGCTCACCTCGTCGGCGGCGGCAGAGATCGCGAACTACCCGTTTACCACGATCGAGCCCAACGTCGGCCGGGTGGCCGTTCCCGACCCGCGTCTCGACACGATCGCCGCGCTCGCGGGCTCGGCGCGGGCGGTGGCGACACGGCTCGAATTCGTCGACATCGCCGGTCTCGTCAGGGGCGCCAGCCGCGGAGAGGGACTGGGCAACCGCTTCCTCGCGGGAATCCGCGAGGTCGACGCCATCGCCCACGTGCTGCGGTGCTTCCTCGACGAAGACGTCGCCCACCTCGACGGAAGCGTGGATCCCGTGCGTGACGCAGACGTGGTGGAGACCGAGTTGATGCTCGCCGATCTCGAGAGCCTCGAGCGCCGCGTCGACGCCATCGAGCGCAAGGCGCGAAGCGGCGAGGCCGACGCCAAGGCCGAGCTCGCGCACCTCGAGCCGATCGCAGACGCGCTGAAAGAGGGAACGCCGGCCCGCGCGCTCGGCATCCGGGACCAAGCGGCGGCGGGCGGGAACGCAATCCCGCTTCTGACGGCGAAACCGGTGCTTTACGTCTGCAACGTCGGTGAACAGCACGCGAAGAGCGGGAACGCGATGACCGAGGTGGTCGCCGCCCGCGCCGCGCGCGAGGACGCGGGCGCCGTCATCGTCTCAGCCAAGGTGGAGGCGGAGCTGGCGGAGCTCGACGATGCGGACGAACGCCGCCAGTTTCTAGACGCCCTCGGCGTGCCCGAATCGGGGCTCGACCGGGTGATCCGGGCCGGCTACGCGTTGCTCGAGCTAATCACCTTTTTCACCGCCAACGCGAACGAGGCGCACGCCTGGACGATCAGGCGCGGCACCCCTGCCCTTGAGGCGGCGGGGGCCGTTCACACGGACTTCCGGCGCGGCTTCATCGCGGCCGAGACGGTGTCGTTCGACGATCTCGCCGAGTGCGGCGGAGAGCACGCCGCCCGCGAGGCGGGAAGGATGCGCGAACACGGTCGCGACTACGTCGTCGCCGACGGCGACGTCATCCAGTTCCGCTTCAACGTCTGATCCCGGCGCCGCCCCTTGGCCGCGCCCGCGCGGATGCGATAGTGTGGGTTCACATGCGAGGAGGTGGAGAGATGGGGGAGAACATCAAGCTCACGGCGTCCGACGGCCATGGCCTCGATGCCTACCGGGTCGACCCGCCGGCCGCGCCCAAGGCCGGACTGGTGGTGGTCCAGGAGATCTTCGGCGTCAACGACCACATGCGCGGAGTCTCGGACGGCTTCGCCGCCGACGGTTACGCCGTGGTCGCGCCGGCGATCTTCGATCGCACCGAGCGTGGCGTCGAGCTCGGCTACGATGAGGCGGGAATGGCGCGCGGGCGCGAGATTCGGGCGGCGGCCGACTTGGACGCCGTGCTCCGCGACATCGACGCCGCGGCCGGCGCGGTGCGGGCGGCGGGCAAGATCGGCATCGTCGGCTATTGCTGGGGTGGGCGCCTGGTGTGGCTCTCGGCCTGCCGGCTCAACTTCGAGTGCGCGGTGGGGTACTACGGCGGCGCGATCGTCGAGACCAAAGACGAGACGCCTGGGTGTGCGACCATGCTGCACTTCGGCGATCAGGACACCTCGATCCCCATGTCCGAGGTGGACGAGATCCGGGCCGCCCAGCCCGACCTTCCGATCCACGTCTATCGCGCCGGCCACGGCTTCAACTGTGATGAGCGCGGAAGCTATCACGCCGAGAGCGCGGCGCTGGCGCGCGAGCGCACGCTCGCCTTCTTCGCCGAACACCTGCGCTAGCGCTTTATCCGTTTCGTCGGCACCGGCCGGCACGCCGGGCCGCCCTAAGCGTACCATTCCGTGGGCGGCCGGACCGGCGTGCGGGCCGGTGCGATTCCACGCGAGTGGATAACGATCTAGAGGCCGGCCGAGGGCTCGGCGGGGAAGCGCTCGCGGATTCGCGCCTGCAACTGGTCGCGCACCTCGCGATAGGCGCGTAGCCGCTCTTCGCGGTTGCCCGAGAAGATGGAGGGATCGAGGGTGTTCCAGAGTACCACCTCGCAGTTCCGCATAACGGGTCAGCTCGAGGGCGCTGTGGTGGGCCTCGGGCGACAGCGAGACGATCACGTCGAACGACGTGTCCTCGAGTTCGTCGAAGATCTTCGGCTCGTGTGCGGAGATGTCGATCCCGACCTCGTCCATCACTGCGACCGGGAACCCGTCGGGCTCGCCGGCGCGGACGCCGACGGAGTCCACGGCGATGTGGTGGCCGTGCATGCGCCTGAGAAACGCCGCCGCCATGGGCGAGCGAATGACGTTGTTGGTACACGCGAACAGTACGGAGCTCGGAAGCCGGTCCACGGTCCCAGCCCAATGTTCAGTCGCGCGAGACCAGCGCGAAGATCAAGCTGAACAGGCGCCGCGCCGTGCCGTGCCGTCGTCGATGCAGACGTTCGCGCGCAGGCGCTTTTGCAGGCTCTCGGCGCCTTCGTTGTGGAGCGCGCGGCGGCCCATGTCGATGGCCTCGATCTTCGATGCGGGCTGGGACTTGATGGCCTGGACGTAGTTGTCGCCGATCAGCTTGTAGTCCCTGAACAGGTTGCGCAGCGCGCGCAGCGGCAGCGTGAATTGGCTCAGCGCTTCGCCGTCCGGCGAGCGCACGTCGAACACCACGCGGTGCTCGCGGACGCTTAAGCGCAGGTGGTAGGGGCCGTCGAAATCGCCCACCGGGGCGAAGTGATTGTCATCGGCCAGGTCGGCCGCGGCGACGCGACGTTCGTGTTCGGCGTTGGGGCTTGCGCTCCCGATCGCGCTTTCGTCGAAGGACACCGCGACGATCGTCTGACGCCGGGGCACGGGCGGGCGCCCTTCAGCCGTCGTCCGCCCGCAACCGGATCGCCACCGAAAGCGCGTGCGCGTGCAGCCCTTCGGCCTCGGCCAGCGTGATCGCGGCGGGACCGAGCGTCCTGAGGCCGCTGGCATCGCAGCCGATCAGGGACGTCCGCTTGATGAAGTCGAGCACGCCAAGCCCCGACGAGAAGCGCGCGCTCCCCCCCGTCGGCAGGACGTGATTGGGCCCCGCCACGTAATCGCCGAGAGCCTCGGGCGTGTGCCGGCCGAGAAATATGGCGCCGGCGTTGCGAACGCGTAACGCGGTCTCTTCGGGGTTCTCGATCGCAAGGGCGAGATGTTCGGGCGCGATGCGGTCGATCAGCGCCACCGCGTCCGCGAGCGCCGGCACGATGATGACGGCGCCGAAATCACGCCAGCTGGCGTGCGCGATGTCGGCGCGCGGCAGCACCTTCAGGTGCCGGTCCACCGCCGCGAGAGCCGCGTCGGCGAAGGCCGGATCGTCGGTCACCAGGATGGCTTGCGCGGACGCGTCGTGCTCGGCCTGGGCCAGCAGGTCGGCGGCGATCCAGGCCGGATCGTTGCCGGCGTCGGCCAGCACCAGGATTTCGGACGGGCCGGCGATCAGGTCGATCCCGACGGTTCCGAACACCTGGCGCTTGGCCTCGGCCACGTAAGCGTTGCCGGGGCCGACGATCTTGTTGACGGAAGCGATGGTGGCGGTCCCGAACGCAAGCGCGGCGACGGCCTGGGCGCCGCCCACCCGGTAGACCGCGTCGACTCCGGCGAGACGCGCGGCCGCCAGCACCAGGGGATCGAGCCGTCCGTCCGGCGCCGGCGTCGTCATCACGACCCGCTCGACGCCGGCGACCCTGGCCGGAACCACGTTCATCAGCACCGACGACGGATAGGCGGCGGTGCCGCCGGGGACGTAGACCCCGACCGAGGCGAGCGGCGTCCACCGATAGCCGAGGGTCACGCCCGCATGGTCGGTGAAGCGAAGGTCGTCGGGAAGCTGGCGGACGTGAAAGTCCCGGATTCGCGCGGCCGCCATCTCGAGGGCGGACCGCACCTCGGGCGCCAACGCGGAAAGCGCGGCCGCCAGATCGTCGGCCGGCACCGCCAGGGT
>JAKZXM010000070.1:0-4367 GCA_047514975.1 Rhodospirillales bacterium | reverse complement strand
GATCGAGAACATGTTCGGCAGGCTCAAGGACTGGCGGCGCATCCACACTCGCTACGACCGATGCGCCCACACCTTCATGTCCGCCATCTGTATCGCCGCCGCCGTCATCTTCTGGCTCTGATCAATGAGTCCTGAGCCTAGAGCATTATCCGCCGGAACCGGCGCCATAGAGCGGATCGCGGTTGATCGGAACCGCGATGCGGTTGCGAACAGGCGCGCCCATCCGCTCTATCTCAATAGGTTAGACCAGATTCACGTGGTCGGCGGATCGCGGCCACGCGACTTCGACCGACTACGATCTGGTCTCGCGCTCCGATCCGTACCGCTTGGCGCCCGGGCTGGCGAGGAACTTGGCGACGCTCGGGCCGGTCCAGCGCCTTCCTTTGCGGGTGGTGACGCCCTTGGCGTTGAGATGGTCGGCGATGGCTTGCGCCGCCGTCGCGCCGGCGGCGTGCGCGGCCCCGATCTCGCCGACGATACGACGGACGAAGGCCTCGATCTCTGGTCGTGGCTGCGCCATCGATCCAATCAGCCGCCGCACCTGCAGCCGCGCCCGAGCGACGACGATCGCGCTCGCGGCGCGGCCGCGGCCCGGCTCATTTCACGAGCATTTCCGTGAATAGCACGTCGTTCGCCCGCGCCGGCGCCATGGCGGCGTTGACGACGTCGAGGAATTCCGCGCGCAGGGCCTCGATTCCGGCCTTCCCCACCAATTCGGCCCGCTTGAGCTCTCGAATGCGCACGTGAAAACCGTCCAAGACCTTTCGCTTGACCTCGTCCAGTCGCGGCAGATCGTCCTCGGAGAGTTCAACCACGACTTGAAGCGCGATCACGTGGAGGTACCGGCCCGAGGGTTTCAGGTCGGCATTGATCTTCGGAAACTCGTAATAGGCCGTGGGCGCGGCCTTCGGCGCCGAAGGTTCGCCGGTTTGCCACGGCGCGAGATAAAGCACGGCGCCTGCCGCCAACGCGATCGCCGTAGCCGCGACGCCAGCCCAAAGCACGAGCCGCTTTCGCGATCCAGGCGCATCGGGCTTTTCGCGTTCGGGCTTAGGTGCCGGGGCCGCCATCGCTTTACACGACGATCATCCGCGCGATTCCGGCGATCTTCTCAACCGCGGTACGCACCAGAACCCCATCCGGATCGTCGCCCCGGGCGCAATCGTTGCCACACCCGGTTTCGTTGGCTGCAAGACGCAATCGACGCCCGTGAGACCTGCGCGTCGCGAAACATAAAGGTTGCATTCCTAAAATTGAAGAGCGTCAGCCAACACCGATTCACAAAGTAGGTATAAATAACAATGCAACAATGATCATGTGTTCGCCGATGAATATCGTAACATAACGATGCGTTCCTTAGATAAACAACTGCGGTTCGCATTTATTCCTCGCACACGGCATTTTCCAGAGTTGACGCCCGCGAAATTGTTCACGCGTGGACTGAATACGGATTTGGTCACGGGCCGATCCGGATCACCGACGCCCGGATCGCCGACGCCGGTCCACGCGATCGCGTCCATGCGAGGCCATGACCGAGGCGGGCGCGCCAAGGCGCCTCCGCGCCCCGCTTGGCCGCATTCCTCGTTCGGTGCTAAATTTCCGTGCTAAGTAACGTGGCTGCGTCCGCGCCACGCGCGCCGAGTTGAAGGAGGCTTCCAATCACTGAATCGCGTCCCACCATTGCCGTCCTCGGCGGCACAGGCGCGCTCGGCAGCGGGCTCGCGCGCCGGTGGGCGAACGCCGGCTTGGCCGTGATCATCGGATCGCGGGCGCGCGCAAAGGCCGCCGCCGCCGTCCGGTCGCTGAAGGGGCGCGTGCCCGAGGGCCGCTTGCGCGCCATGGTGAACGCCGAAGCCGCGCGAATTGCCGACGTCGCCGTGCTCACGGTTCCGTTTGCCCATCACGATTCCACCTTGGCGGGACTCGCCGACGCGCTTCAAGGGAAGATCCTCGTCGACGCCACGGTGCCGCTGGTGCCGCCCAAGGTGAGCCGCGTCCAGTTACCGCCCGAGGGCTCGGCGGCGAAGGCGGCGCAAGCCTTGCTCGGCGACGGCGTTACTGTCGTCTCGGCTTTTCAGAACGTGGCTGCCGACAAGCTGGCGAACGAGGACGGGCCGCTCGATTGCGATGTGCTGGTTTCGGGCGACAAGCGCGAGGCGCGCGAGATCGTGATCGGCCTCGTGACGGAGGCGGGCTTGCGGGGCTGGCACGCCGGCCCCCTCGACAACTCGGTGGCGGCCGAGGCGCTGACATCGGTGCTGATCTTCATGAACCGCCACTACTGCATCGACGGCGCCGGGCTTCGGATCACCGGCAAGCCCGCCCCCCCGGAGGCGTCCGACCGATAGCCGGAGGGCGCTCCGTGACTCCCAAGCGACTTCAGATAATCGCGCTTCCGGGCGTGCCCGAGGTGGAGCCCGGCGACGATCTCGCGCGCATCGTCGCCGCCGCGCTCGCCGCCGCAGGCGAAACGCTTGCCCCCGGCGACGTCATCGTGATCGCCCAGAAGATCGTCTCCAAGGCCGAGGGGCGCACCGTCGAGCTGGACACGGTCACGCCGTCGGCGCGCGCGCGCGCGCTGGGCGCCGAGGTGGACAAGGACCCACGGCTGGTCGAGGTAATCCTTTCGGAATCGGCGGAAGTTCTGCGCGCCCGGAAAGGGCTTCTGATCGTCGTCCACCGGCTTGGGTTCGTGCTTGCCAACGCGGGCGTCGACGCCTCGAACGTCGCCGCGGTCGACGGCCGAGAACGGGTGCTCCTGTTGCCCGAAGACCCGAACGGGACATGCGACAAGCTGCGCGCGGCCTTCAAGGAAACCTTGGGCGTCGAGGTGGGCGTGATCGTCTGCGACAGCGTCGGGCGCGCCTGGCGAAGCGGGACGGTGGGGATCGCACTCGGCGCCGCCGGTTTGCCGTCGGTCGTGGATTTGCGCGGCCGGCTCGACCGTTCGGGCCGGCCGTTGAAGGTCACGTGGGTGGGTCTCGCCGACGGTATCGCCGCGGCCGCGTCGCTGGTGCTGGGCGAGGCGGACGAGGGAACGCCCGTGGCGCTGGTCCGCGGCTACGCGGCGTTCGCGCGCTCCGAGGATGCGGCCGCGTTGATCCGGCCCAAGGCGCAGGACCTGTTCCGGTGACGAGCGAGCCGGCGTCCGGGGCCGCAGCCACGCGTTGCATCGCGCTTTCGGGGGGTGTCGGCGGCGCCAAGCTCGCGCTCGGGCTTTCGCGCGTCCTCGATCCGTCGTCGATCCTCGTGGTCGCCAACTGCGGCGACGACTTCGACCACTTGGGTCTGCGCGTCTGTCCCGATCTCGACACGCTCATCTACACCCTCGCCGGCATCGCCAATCCCGCGACCGGTTGGGGTGTCGCGAACGACACCGGTTCGTTCATGGACGCACTGGCCGCGCTTGGCGGAGAGACGTGGTTCCACTTGGGCGACAAGGACCTCGCGATCCACGTCGAACGGACGAGGCGCCTCGCGGCCGGAGAATGCTTGAGCGAGGTCACCGCGGCGATCGCCCGGCGCCTTGGGATCGAGACGCGCATCATCCCCATGAGCGACGATCCAGTCGCGACGGTGGTGGAGACAGCGGCAGGCCCGCTCGCGTTTCAGCACTACTTCGTGCGCGAGCGGTGCGCGCCCGCGGTCACCGGCTTTCGGTTCGATGGCGCCACATCGGCGCGAGCTCATCCTTCGCTCGTGGCCGCGCTTGCCGAGTCCGATTTGGAAGCAGTGATCATCTGTCCGTCGAACCCCTTCGTTAGCATCGACCCCATCCTGGCGATTCCGGGGATCCGCGAAGACCTCGCCGGGGCCGCCGCACCGGTGATCGCGGTCTCGCCTGTCGTCGCCGGCAAGGCCATCAAGGGGCCGACCGCCAAGATGATGGCCGAACTCGGCATTCCCGTCGCCGCGCAATCGGTCGCGCGGCGCTACGCTAGCTTCGCCCGGGGCTTCGTTCTCGACCGCGCCGACGAAGGCGAGGCGGGCGCGATCCGGGCGCTCGGCCTCGAGGTTCTGGTCACCGAGACCGTCATGCGGACGCTCGACGACCGCGCCCGACTCGCCGAGGCCGTGATGCGGTTCGCCCGCGTCCTGACTTGACCCGCATTTCCCCTATGACTGTGTCAACGGATTTGGTTGGCCCTGATTTAAGAATCAATGTGCCGCGCGCATCGGGCGGCAAGGCCGATGGTGAACCCGGAAGTTGAATCCGTTGAAACAATTTTGTTATTTACGCAAAGTCACTGCTGTCCGGTTAACTGAGCTGTGCTGGCTTTGAGAGCCAGGATTTCTGCGGGGTTTGAAGCGAAAATGCATGGTGTCGATTTGAATTGGATGGAGCACTTTTCGGAGTTTCTCCGAGG
>JAKZXM010000069.1:0-7436 GCA_047514975.1 Rhodospirillales bacterium | reverse complement strand
CTCGCTCGGCATCCGCTCCCACAGCGTTGCCTCGGGCGAGCCGTCGGTTCAGCTTAAGGTCCAAGTCCACACCAATCCCATCAAGGGAACGCCGTTCTGTTGCACGCCGACGGGGTATAGCAACCCACGCACCGACGCCTTGATCGAAGAGGCGCTCATCACCGTGGATTCGGCCAAGCGGGAGCAGTTGTTCAAGGACGCGATCGGAATCACGGTCAACGACTTGGGCATCGTGCCCCTGTATTTCGAGGCCAACGCCTGGGCGTCGCGTCCGGGCCTCAAGTACCAGACCCGCCTCGACGGTTTCAGCTTGGCCGAGAGCGTGGAACGGACCAATTAGGTTCCGCGGACGCCGGGCGGCCTGCCCAAGGCAGGCTGCCCGCGCCCTTTTTTCAGCGCCTGACGCGGCGTTGATCGGGTAACGGTTCCGATCATCCGCCGGCTGCTTTAGGCCGTAACGGGCTAAACGACGACGAGGCGTTCCGAAGGGGTTAGCTTCGCGAACTTCCGACCATGGACTCGACACGAAAGGCGGCCGGGGCGTAAATTTGCGCGTGTTGGTGTACATCCGTCGGCGCGAAATGCCACACGATGTGCAAACAAACGTTCGTCACTAGGAAATCTCCCAGTTAGCGAATTGCGTCGCGACGTTTCAGCCCCGCCGACAGGCGGGGCTTTTTTGATCGTTGGTTATTGCGCTGCACCGCCCGTCGAGCCGTTTGTGAAACTCGTGATCCGTGCTAGGATGTGCGGTCTCTCAGCATAATGCCTCCCGTAGTGATAGACTTTTTGCCCGCGCTCATCGGCGCGGGCTTTTTTGAAAGTCTGGGAGCGAAAGATGACCCCGTGACACCGTGTGGGTGGTGCCTGTGCGCGAGCGGGTGATCGCCGAGATGGCCGAAATCTACAAGGGCACCCTCATCTGGGGCGAGGACCTGATGGAGATCGCCATCGCGGAGGACTGAGATGATTCTTCTGGCCAAATACGCTGGAGAAGCCCAAACTCTTTCGTAGAAGAAACGACGCCATTTTGGAGACGGCCTGGTGCGTGAATCTGTATCGGCCCTCCGAAAGTGAAAGCAAACATCCCGGGCAAACCCGGAATTCGTTTGGGCGCACACACAGGGGAGGAGAAGCAATGCACACGTTCCGAACAATCTCGATCGCCGCCGGCGTGGCAATGGTCGCGGGGCTCGCCTCGGCCGAAGAGTTGCGCTTCGGCTACCAGGTGGAAACCCCCAGCGTGGACCCGCATTGGTCGACGAACACCTCGGCGATCGCGGTCGGCAAGCACGCGTTCGATCACCTCATCCACAAGGACGCGAAGATGGGGCTCGAGCCACAACTCGCCGAATCCTGGAAGCCGCTTGACGACCTGACCTGGGAGTTCAAGTTGCGCAAAGGGGTCAAGTTCCACGACGGGACCCCGTTCACCGCCGACGACGCGGTCTTTTCCATCACACGCCACTTCACAATCGAAAGCCCCACCGACTTCAAACAGTACGTGGCCGGCAAGACGCCGATCAAGATCGACGACCACACCATCCAAATCAAGACGGAAGTGCCGACACCGCTGATGGAGACCGACCTGGCGGCCTTCGCCATCGTCTCCAAGAAGCACGCCGAGGGCGCCAAGGCGCCGGTCGATTTCAACTCGGGAAAAGCGACCATCGGCACCGGCCCCTACAAGTTCGTCGAGTGGAGACGTGAGGATAGCCTCGTTTTCGATGCCAATCCCGACTACTGGGGCGGCAAGCCGAAGTGGGACCGGGTGGTGTTCAAGCCGATCAAGTCGGACCCGACCCGGGTCGCGGCCCTCAAGAGCGGCGACGTCGACATCATCGACCTCGTGCCGACCACCGATATCTCGGGCCTGAAGAAGGATCCCAAGGTGGTCATCAGCGAGGGCATCGGGAATCGCCCTTGGTTCATATGGATGGACGCCCGGCGGGACCTCACGACCCACGTCTGGAACAACGACGGCACGCCGGCGTGGCCCAACCCGCTGCGCATCTGGAAGGTCCGCAAGGCGCTGTCCCTGGCCATCAACCGCCAGGCCATCGTCGATCGGGTGTTCGAGGGCTCGGCGGCCATCGCCACCCAGCTGCTGCCCGAGGGGTTCTACGGCTACAACGAGGATTTGAAGCCCGAACCTTACGATCCGGCGCGCGCCAAGCGGCTCTTGGCCGAGGCCGGATATCCGGACGGCTTCAAGGTCACCCTCCACAGCACCACCGGCGGGTATCTCAACGACGCCAGGGTGGCCGAGGCCGTCACGCAGATGTGGACCCAGGCGGGCATCAAGACCGAATTGGTCCTGAAGCCGAAGCAGATATTCTACACCGAACACACCAGACCGATGAACTTCTCGCTCGGCATCCGCTCCCACAGCGTTGCCTCGGGCGAGCCGTCGGTTCAGCTCATAGCCAAGGTCCACACCAATCCCATCGAGGGAACGGTGTACGCTTCCTTCCCGACGGGGTATAGCAACCCACGCACGGACGCCCTGATCGAAGAGGCGCTCGTCACCGTGGATTCGGCAAAGCGGGAGAAGTTGTTCAAGGACGTGATCGGAATCGCGATTAACGACGTGGCTATCGCGCCCCTGTATTTCGAGGCCAACGCCTGGGCGTCGCGTCAGGGCCTCAAGTACGAGACCCGCCTCGACGGTTTCAGCTTGGCCGAGAGCGTGGAACGGACCAATTAGGTTCCGCGGACGCCGGGCGGCCTGCCCAAGGCAGGCCGCCCGGGCCCTTTTTTCAGCGCCTGACGCGGCGTTGATCGGGTGACGGTTCCGATCATCCGCCGGCTGATGCAGATTCGCGGCCGCTGAGCGCCACGGCTACACCGGCGATCTCCGCTTCGTGGACATGCCGATCGGCGCGTTGCCGTCGTCCGGCGGCGCGCGACAATGGCATCCAACGCACCGCCGAAAGAAAGGCACCGGTCCATGGCCGATCTCTATTACGAGGACGTGGTCGTCGGCGAGGAGCGCGAGTCCGCCTTGCACACGGTCACGCTCGCGGACATCAAGGCGTTCGCCGAGATCACGCTGGACGACCACCCGCTCCACTGGGACGAGGAATTCTGCAAATCGACGGTGTTCGGGCGCCCGATCGCCCACGGCCTTTACGGGCTTTCGCTGATCGAAGGGCTGAAGACGAAAATGGGGCTCTACCTCCACACCTCTCTCGGCTCGCTCGGGTGGGACGAGGTGCGGTTCCTGAAGCCCATCTTTCCCGACGACACCGTCCAAGTGAGGCTCCAATTCGCGAACAAGCGCGAGAGCCGCAAGCCCGACCGCGGCGTGGTCACCGAGCAGGTGTCGCTGCTCAATCAAAACGCGGACGTGGTGACCGAGGCCCGCCACGCGACCCTCCTCCTCAGGCGGTCGGCGACCCCGATCGACGACGAACGCGGAAAACGTTAGCCGGCACCGGCGACGGTCACGACGCGCGCCTGCGCCCGGCCCCGGGCGCCTGGGCCGCGTTGCGCGCGAGGCCGGCGCCGTCGACCACCCTTGCGACCGCGGCGGCGGTCTCGTCCGAGACCGGCAGCAGGGGCGGCCTCGGCCGCGCGCTCTCGATGACGCCCAGGTGCGCGAGGCCCGCCTTGATGCGCGTGTGCATGTCCATCAAGGGCGGTGCGCCGTAAATCGTGCGCACCACCGGGTAGAGGGCGTCGTTGACGGCCCGCATCCGGTCCAGATCGCGGGCCTCGGTCGCGCGCCACAGATCGATCAGGAGATGTGGCGTCAGGCTGGCGAGCCCCGAGAGGATGCCGTCGGCGCCGATCGCGACCTGGGCGAGGAACCAGTCGAAATTGGTCGGAAAGATCGCGACCTCGGGGGCCGCCGCCTTCACTTGGCGCCAGTTGTCCTCGTACGCCTGGACGGTGCCGCTTCCTTCCTTGATCAAGAGAACGCCCGGCCGCTTCGCCATGGCGACCAGGGTTTCGGTTGTGTAGCCGAGGCCGGACGCGAGCGGGAACTGGAAGATCCCCACCGGCACGTCGGCCCCTTCGAGCACCGCGTCCACGTACGCCAGCGGGGCGGCAGGCGTGCGGGTCCCGCCGGCGGCGAAGGCGGGCAACGGGAACAGGACCGCGACGTCGGCGCCCGCCGACTTGGCGTCGCGCGCCTGGGTAATGGCTTCGGCGGTCGAATACGCGATGACGCCCGCAAGCAGCGGCACGTCGGGACCCACGAAATCGCGCGTGACCTCGATGACCCGGGCACGCTCGTCCGCGCTCAAGGCCGAGCCTTCGCCGGCATGGCCGTTGGGAAAGACCGCGCCGATGCCTTCGGGCGTGGCGCAGTATTCGAGGAGCCGGGTGTAGCTCGGCCAATCGATGGCGCCCGAATCGGTGAACGGAAGAACCGTGGCGACGATGACGTCGGCGAATTTCAAGCGCGCCATGAAACCCCTCCTCAGGCGTCGGTCACGGCCGGGTCCGCCGCCCAGGCCTCGGCGCGCGCCTCGCCAGCACGTCTTGGCGAAGGCCCATGGGTCCCTCGCGGAACAGGCGCGGATCCATGGACCCCAAGTCCGGCGAGACCGCGGGCTCGAACCCCATTCGGTCCAGCACGTCTTCCTTCAGGCGCACTCCGGGCGCGATTTCGCTCAGCACCAAGCCTTCGGGCGTCATGCGGAACACCGCGCGTTCCGTAACGAAGGTCACGTCCTGGCCGCTATCGCGGCCGCGGCGGCCACTGTAGCTGATCTGGGCGACGCGCGGGACGAACTTCATGATCTCGCCCTCGTTGGCGATGGTGATGCGTCCGTCGGCGAATTCGACCTCGAGGCCGCGGCTGGTGAGCGTGCCCCCGAAGACGATGGATTTCGCGTTCTGGGTGATGTCGATGAAGCCGCCGCAGCCGTTGGGACGGTTGCCGAACTTGGTGACGTTGACGTTGCCGTCGCGGTCCACCTCGGCGAATGAGACGAAGGCGACGTCGAGGCCGCCGCCGTCGTAGAAGTCGAACATGGATGGCTGCTCGATGATCGCCTGGGGATTGTAGGTGGCGCCGAACTCGAGGCCCGAGCATGGAATCCCGCCGATGATGCCGGATTCGGCGGTCGCGGTGAAAAGATCGTCGATGCCTTCCTCGGCGACCACGTTGGGAATGAGCGCCGAGATGCCGACGCCGAGATTGATCACCGCGCCCGGGAACAGCGCGAACGCCTGGCGCCGCGCGATCACGCGGCGTTCCGAGAGCGCGTCCGCCGGGAGCGTGGCCAGCGGCCGCGGCGCCTCGCCGCACAGGCTCGCATCGAACGGCGTCAGGTTGGTCTGCCACTGGTCCTCGTCGACGACGAAATAATCGATCAGGAAGCCCGGGATCGCCACCATCTGCGGGTGCAGGGCGCCGCGTCGGGCCAGCCTTTTCACCTGGCAGATCACGGTCCCGCCGGCGTTGTGCACGGCTTGGGCGATGGAGTGTCCCTCGAGCGTCACCGCCTCGTGCTCCATGCCGACGTTGCCGTCCTCATCCGCCGTTGTGCCGCGGATGATCGCGATGTCGGCAGTGGGCGCCGCGTAGAACAGCCACTCGCGGCCGCGCAGCGCGACCACCTCGATCATGTCGCCTGTCGTCGCCTCGTTCAGCTTGCCGCCTTCGTGCCGCGGGTCCATGTAGGTCCCGAGGCCCACGTGGGTCAGCACCCCAGGCTGCCCCGCGGCCATCGCCCGGTAGAGCTGGCACATAACCCCTTGGGGGACGTTCTGGGCCTCGATCGTGCCCGCCCCGATCAGCGTTCGCAGGCCGGGAATGAGGTCGTAGGCGGAGCCGACGACGCGTCGCACCAGACCCTCATGCGCGAGGTGGTTCAGCCCCTTGGTCTTGGTGTCGCCGAGTCCGGTGGTGTGGATCACCGTGAGCGCCTTGGGCCGGCCGCGCTCGAGGAACGCCCTTTCGATCGCCGACAGCACCGATTCGGCGACCCCCATCCCGGACGAGCCGCCGACCACTACCGAATCGCCGTCGCCTATCAGATCGACCGCCTGCTCCGCCGTCACGATGCGTTCCAACATGGCTGTTTCCTAGCCCCCGTTCGCATATCCCCGGTTGAATTCGGCCGGCCGCGCCTGGATCACGGATCGTCCCCGGCGTCGGCCAACAATACGCCGCCGTGGGCGACGTTTCCGGGCGGACTGTCCAGAATGTAGACGGCGACGATTTCGCCCGGAACATCGAGGCTCGTCGAGGTCGCCCGGGTGACGGCTTCGACGAGCGCCCGCTTTTTTTGCGCCGGGCGCCCAAGCGCGTGAACCTGGATGAACACGCGTTTCTCGGGCGCGGCGTCGCCGGTCTCGCCGGCGTGACCGTAGTCGTCGGCGCCGATCTCGAAAAGATAGACCGCGACGGTCGCGGCCTCGACGCCGAAAGCCGTACAGACGGCGCCGGTGACGTCTCGGACGAAGTTCCGTTTCTGGGCCTTGGTGGCCGCGAACGCGTATGCGACGACGAACGGCATCAGCGCGCGATCCCACTCCTTCGAGACGCCGGCGCGCCGCCCCCCCTCATCGTCCCGTGAACCGGGGTGCGCGCTTCTCGACGAAGGCGTTGATCCCTTCTTGGTGGTCCTCGGACTGCCACATCAGCATCTTGCGCTCCAGGCTGAGGCTTTCGTCCAAGGGCTTTTCGAAGGACATGAGGATCTCGGCCTTCGCCATCTGGGCCGCGAGCGGCGATTTCTCGGCGATGGCCGCGGCGATCTCCAGCGCGCGGTCCACGGTCCTCTCGACGGGCACCACCTCGACCGCGAGCCCCCAGGCCAAAGCCGTGGCCGCATCGATGGGCTCGCCCGTCAAGGTCATCATCATCGCCCGCGCCTTGCCGACGGCCCTTGGAATCCGCTGCGTGCCGCCGTCGCCGGCGAACGCCGCGATCTTGATCTCGGGCGTGCCGAAGCGGGCGTTCTCGCCGGCAATCACGATGTCGCACAACAGCGTAAGCTCGCACCCGCCGCCAAGGGCGTAGCCGTTGACCGCCGCGACCAAGGGCTTGGGAAACCGTTCGATGGTCTTCCAGCTTCTCAGCCGGTCGGCTTGGGCGAAGGGCGGGATACCGGCCTCGGGCATCTCCTTGATGTCGGCGCCGGCCGAGAACGACCGCTCGTCGCCGGTCAGCACGACGCACCGCAGGCTTGCGTCCGCGCCGGCCTCGTTCAGCGCGCCGGCCACCTCGACGAGGAGCGCCTTGTTGAGCGCGTTGAGGCTGCGCGGGCGGTTGAGCGTGATGAGCATCACCCCCGGCCGCGGGCGCGTGACGATGATGTGCTCCATTGTCTTCATCCCTTCGTGCTGGGGACGGCGTCTCGGGATCCCGGGGTCGGCGCCGCCGCGTCCAGCAGCCCCTCGGCGACGAGCGAGTGCCAAAATTCCGCAGGAATCGGGTCTCGGAAAAGCCGTAAGTTCCGTTCCACCTGGGCCGG
>JAKZXM010000068.1:0-5332 GCA_047514975.1 Rhodospirillales bacterium | reverse complement strand
TCGATGAGCGAGCACTTCGCCGTCGTGCCGCCGATGTCGAGGGAAAGGACGTTCGGCTCGCCGATGATGCGCCCCAGCTCGGCCGCCCCCCAGACGCCCGAGGCCGGGCCGGACTCGACCATGGTGATCGGGATCTCGCGCGTCGCCGAGAGCGAGTCGACGCCGCAGTTCGACTGCATGACGTACAGCTGTCCGGCAACATCGGCCGCCTTCAGACCGCTCTCGAGACGCTCGAGATATCGTCCCGCGATCGGCGCCACGTAAGCCGACAGCACCGCCGTCGACGCCCGTTCGTATTCCCGCCACTCGCGCGTGATCTGGTGGGAGGCGACGGTGAAGACCTCAGGCCAAAGGCGTTTGACCTCGCCGGCCATCGCGATTTCATGCGCCGGGTTGACGTAGGCGTGAAGCAGACAAATCGCGATCGACTGAACTCCATCGCCGCGAAAATCGTCGAGGATGGCGGCGAGTCCGGAGAGGTCGAGCGGCGTGCGCTCCTCGCCCGTATACGACATCCGGCCGGGCAACTCGCGACGGAGGTAGCGGGGAACGAAGGGGACCGGCTTTTCGTACATTAGATTGAAGAAGTCGGGCCGGTCGCCACGGGCGATTTCCAAGGAGTCGCGGAAGCCTTGGGTCGTGATCAGCCCCGTCACGGCGCCTTTGCGCTCGGTCAATGCATTGATGACGACGGTGGTGCCGTGGGCGAGGAAGGAGATGTCGGCCGCGTTGAAATCTGCTTTGGCGAGGACTTCAAGGACGCCCCGGTCGAAATCGGGCGGCGTGGTATCGACCTTGGCGGTGTGGACGGTCTGCCGGCCGGTCGCCTCGTCGGTTTCGAAATAGACGAGGTCGGTAAAGGTGCCGCCCACGTCGGTGGCGACCCGGATAGTTCTGTTCCTTTCGGCTTCAGGCAAAGCGCCTCTCTCCACACCTTACGCCGCCGTCACAAAGGCGGTCGCGGCGCATTGTATGTTTATGGATGGAGCCTGTCGCCATCATTGCAAGTTCGGCCCCGGAGGGCTGGGCATCGTGTGCACCGGCGGTCGGCACCGGTGATCGCCCTAATGCTTGCCGCCGCCGCCTCTGAGAATGTCGGCGAGGGTCTCGTAATCGAATCCCGGTTTCTTGCTGGGCCCGATCAGCAACGCCTCGGCCGCCTCCAGGCGTTTCACGGTGGCCGGGATCTCACGGACGGTCTCGGGCGGGACGACGACCGCGCCATGGCGGTCGGCGTGGATGATGTCGCCGGGTCGCACGACCATGCCGGCGACGGTCACCGTGATCGCCCACTCGACGCAATGGACGAAGGCGTGCGAAGGGCCGATGGAGCCGGCGAGCAACTGAAATCCTTCGGCGCACAGGTCGATGTCGCGGATCGAGCCGTCGGTGATCACGCCCAGCGAGCCAAGGCCTTTGTGAACGTTCGTGTTCACCTCGCCCCACCAGGCGCCGTAGCCGGGGCTGGGATCGAGGTCTTGTATTACCGTGATCGTGGGATGAGGCGCCTCGGCCATGTGGCCGTAATAGCCCAGTCGCGCATCCCGCGAGGCCGCGTCGTCGCGCCCCGAAGGATGTAGCGCGCGAATCGTCGCCGTGCGCGCATAGCCGACAATGGGCGCAAGCTCGGGCCGTGGACAGACCAGCGGCTTGGTGGTGTAGCCGTACCCCTGGCGGTCCGGCACCAGCGGCTCGAGCGCGTTGCAGATCGTCGGCGTGTCGAAAGCGCGCAGCGCCTCGAGGTCCTCGGGTGTCAGCATTTGTCGTCTCCTGTAGGGGCGGCCGTTCGGCAATAATCGAAGTAGGGCGGCCCGGCGCTATCCTGTGTCGAAAGCTTGGCGCAGTGCGTCGCAGGCCTTTCCATGCGCTTCCTTAGTGGCGTCGATGCGGCCATCAGCGCCCCAGAAACCGTGGATCTGATCCGCGTAGTCCAGCAATTGTGTCGGAACACCGGCGGCCTGTAGCTTCTTGGCGTAGGCAACGCCTTCGTCGTGGAGGGGGTCGTAGCCGGCGGTGATGACGAGGGCCGCGGGCAACCCGCTCAGATCGGCCGCTCTGAGCGGCGCGGCGACCGGGCTCGATTTCTCCTCGTCGTTGTTGAGATAGCATCGGATGAACCAGCGCATGGTGTCGGCAGTCAACAGATAGCCGTCCGCGAATGTCCGGTAGGACTCGGTATCGTCGCGCATATCGGTGACCGGGTAAACGAGGAGCTGGAATACCAGGGACGGGCCGCCTTCGGCTTTCGCCCGTTGTGCCACCACCGCGGCGATACAACCGCCCGCCGAATCGCCTCCCACGGCGATCCGCCTCTCGTCACCCCGTAACTCAGCACAGTGTTCCACCGTCCATAGTGTCGCGGCCCAAGCGTCGTCGGTCGGCTTGGGAAACTTGTTTTCGGGCGCCTTGCGATAGTCGACGGCGACCACGATACAGTGCGCGCCGTTGCAAATCGAACGGCACACGTGATCGTGGCTGTTAAGCCCGAGGACCACGAAGCCGCTGCCGTGAAAGTGAACGAAGACCGGGAGCGGTCTATCTTCGGTGTCGGCGCCCTCGGGCCAGTAAATGCGCACCGGGATGGGGCCGTGGGGGCCGTCTATTGTCCGGTTCTCCACGCGGCCGACCTCCGCGCCGGGGGCGGCAAGCGTGGCCGTCAGCGCTTCGAAATCGGCCCTCACCTGGGCGATCGGCTGCTCCCACGGCGGCGGACTTTCAACCGCGTTCAACTCGTCGAGAAGTTCCTTGACCTGAGGGTGTAAAGACATGTTGGTTCCCTTCGTCGCCATCCTCAAGAACGCACCTAATGACATACCTGGGCGGTTTGCGGCAAGGAGGCTCATATGGACTTTACTGGTAAGGCGATCCTGGTAACCGGGGCGAGCCGTGGCATTGGCAAGGCGGCGGCCAGGATTTTTCACGAGCTTGGCGCACGCGTCGCGGTGAACGGCACCACCACGGCCGGCGTCGCCGCGGCCATCGGCGAGCTTGGCGGCGGCGAGCGATTGGTGGCCGCGCCCGGCGATCTCAGCGCCGCGGCGGGCTGTGCGGCGGTGGTGGATGCCGCCGTCTCCGCTTTTGGCGGCCTCGATGTCGTCGTCAACAACGCCGGCATCTTTCGCTCCGGCGCGATCGCGGACTCCGACGAGGCGATGTGGGACGCAATCATCGACACCAACGTCAAGGGCGTGTTCTTCACCAGCAAGGCGGCGGCGCCCTCGCTGACGGCGCGCCGCGGCAACATCGTCAACGTGGGTTCGGAATGCGGCCTGCAAGGGTTTGTCGACGCCACCGTCTACTGTGCATCGAAGGGAGCGGTCGTCAATCTTACGCGGGCGATGGCGCTCGAGCTCGCGCCCGAGGTCCGCGTAAACTGCATCTGCCCCGGTGCGGTGGCCACCGACATGATGTACCAGGACGTGAACGACGCGGCCGCGCGCGAGGCCCGCCGCGCCGAGTTGTGCACCAGCTATCCGCTGCGCCGCGTGGCCGAGCCGGCCGAGATTGCCCAGGCGATCGCCTATCTGGCCTCCGACCAGGCTAGCTTCGTCACCGGCGCCACTTGGCAGATGGAAGGCGGCTCGACCGCCGGGCGCGGCGTCTGAGCCGGCCGGCTGCGAGCGGATCGTCGTCATGGCCCGGGGCGTGATCGTGCGCGACTGTCCCGACACCGAAACCAATATGGACGAGATTCAGGAATACATGTGATCGCGAAGGGAGGGCGCGAGCCATGAGCATCAAAGGACGCAATACGTTGCTAACCGGCGCGCTCGGCAGTCTCGGTCGCGCTCAGGCGAGGGAACTCGGCGGCGCGGGCGCCAACCTCTATCTGATTGACCGTCTCGAGGAACAAGGCCTCGCCTTCGCCGCCGAGCTGAGCGGACAGGCGGGCTTTGGCGAGGTCACCTATCTCCAGCGAGACCTCTCGGATCTCGAACGGACGAAAAGTGAAATCGCCGAGCTGGCCGGGAAGATCGGCGGCTTCGATATCCTCATCAACAACGCGGCGATTATCATCAATCGTCCGTTTCAAGAATTCACGCTTGCGGAGTACGAAGACATGGTCCGCGTGAACTCCAGCGCCGCCTTCGCGCTTGCTCAGGCGGTGGCACCGGGGATGATCGAGAAGGGCTATGGCAAGATCGTCAACTTCTGCTCCCTCACGCTGAACGGCCGATGGGATGGATTCGTCCCCTATGTCGCCTCGAAAGGCGCAATGCTTGGGCTGACGAAGACCCTGGCGCGTGAGCTTGGCTCGGCCGGCGTCCGCGTAAACGCCGTCAGTCCTGGCGCCATCCAATCGGAGGCGGAGGAACGTGTCTTTGGCGATAAGTTGCAGGAGTACCATGACTGGATCGTCGAGAACCAATCGCTGAAGCTGCGTGGGCAGCCAGAGAACGTGGCGAAGCTCGTCCGCTTTCTGGTCTCGCCCGATAGCGATTTCATTTCCGGACAGAACCTTCACATCGACGGTGGCTGGTGAGGATGGCGGCTCGGGCCGAGGTCGTCGAATTGAGCAACGCCCGTCTGAGCCTCGGCGTCGTTCCGGATTTGGGCGCCGGCCTCGCGTGGTTCGACCTTTGTGAAGAGGACGAACGGCAGCCGCTCTTTCGAAGCTGGCCGCACCAGGGGACGCGCGATCCGG
Source organism: Rhodospirillales bacterium (assembly GCA_047514975.1). Taxonomy (GTDB): domain Bacteria; phylum Pseudomonadota; class Alphaproteobacteria; order Rhodospirillales; family JASLLV01; genus JASLLV01. The sequence continues at coordinate 687 of JAKZXM010000068.1, read as the reverse complement.
TCGATCTGGCCTGCTTCCTCCTCGCGCCGTGGTCGGGCCGCATTTCCGCGGGTGGCTTTTCGTTTGCCGGCGAGTTTCACGCCTTGAGCGCGAACATGGCCGGCGAGCCTTGCCCGATCCACGGAGATGCCTGGCAGCGCGCGTGGCGAGTGGATGCCGTGGAAGAGCAGGCGGTCACGCTGAGCCTAATCGGCGGCGGTCCGGGCCCGTACCAGTATGAAGGGTCGGTGCGCTATGCGATCGACGACGATGCGCTGTCCATCGCCTTGACCGTTCGTCACCGGGGCTCGACACCCTTGCCCTATGGCGTCGGTATTCACCCGTGGTTTCCGCGCTCCACACAAACCCAGCTGCGCGCACCGGCGACCTCGGTTTGGCTCGAAGATCACTCGCACCTGCCCACCCAATGCCAGTCCGTCGACGCTTTCCCGCAGTGGGATTTTCGCACCGCGTTGGGACTGCCCGATGCGTGGATCAACAATGGGTTCAACGCCTGGAATGGAGAGGCCAAAATCCTGTGGCCGGACCGCGGCGTTGGGGTGAGCATTTATGCCGAGCCGCCGCTTTCGAGTTACATCGTCTATTCGCCCGGCGGCGACGCGGATTTCTTCTGCTTCGAGCCTGTCAGCCATGCCGTCGACGCCCACAATCTGCCGGGTGGCCCGGCTGAACATGGGCTCACCATCT
>JAKZXM010000067.1:0-9467 GCA_047514975.1 Rhodospirillales bacterium | reverse complement strand
ACAATATCCTCCGGCAACTCACCAATTCTTAGAGGTGCCCTGAAGCCTTCTGTGGGACTCGCCGAATACCTCGTCGCCGGGACCGAACCGCGTGACGTTCTTGCCGACCGACTCGACGACCCCCGCCAGATCCGTTCCTGGAACGGGGTTCTTCGGCTTCCGGAGCCCCGCGCCCATCAGACGCAGGACATAGGGCCGGCCGGTCACGACATGCCACACGTCCGCGTGCACCGAGGCCGCACGAACCCGCACCAGCACCTCGTCATCCCCGACCGCCGGCTGGTCGATTTCGCGGAGCCGGAGAACGTCCTCGGGGGGGCCGTACTTACCTTGGACGATTGCCTTCATCGTGGAAGCTTTCTTAAGAGGTGCTCCTCGCATGGGTGACACCGGCCTCATTGAGCACCGCATCCGGGCTGGGCGCCCAACGAAGCTCGGACAGTCCGGTGCCTAAGCGGACATTATTTTCATACGAGGTACGGCCTGCTCAGACCTCCCCGACACTACCAGTTCTAACCCAACGAGTGGCATGGACCGAACAAAGGATAAGCTCATTGTCCACACCGGTGCCGTCGACTACTCGCCTCCACCGTCTCATAGCTATATTCTTTCCATCATGGATGCCCTCCTGAGAGAAACGCTTGTGATACTCGCGATCGCCTTCCGTCACATCGAAGCGGCGGTCCCCAAGCCTAAGTTCGTACCCGCACAGGGGGACAAAGCCTTTCGGTTCACCGAGAAGACGCTGGACCAGGCGATTGTACAAAAGTTGGCGCGAGTCATAAGTGGTCTGGGTGCCGCAACCGTACTGGCTGATCACGGCGGTTTGTGGAAAGAACTGGCCGAGAAGCGCTGATGAGGGTTCCCGTATGGCCTGAATTGAACAATCAGCGAGGCGCAAAAGGAGCCTAAGATTCTCCGATGATTTGATGTCCGCTTCTGCAGCCAACTGCGGACATTTGAGCCTAGTCCATACACTCGCGCGTCAGTCCTTCTCGCCTCGCTCGATTGACAGCCGGCGGGGCGGTTTCCATACTCCGCGCGTTTCGCGATTTTCGCGGGCGCCGCTGGGCGCCGCAGAAGGACCCGCGCGGTGATCTCCGCCGATATGCCGACATACGCGCGCATCGATCTTGCGTTCGAGCGCGGCGAGGGTGCCTACCTCTACGGTCGGGACGGGCGGCGCTACCTCGACTTCGGCTCCGGCATCGCGGTCACCGCCTTCGGCCACGGCCATCCTCACCTCGTCGCCGCGCTGACCGCGCAGGCGGGCAAGCTCTGGCACGTCTCGAACCTCTATCGCATTCCCGAGCAGGAGCGACTCGCCAAACGCCTGGTCGCGGCGACGTTTGCCGACACCGTGTTCTTCTGCAACTCGGGCGGCGAGGCGATCGAGTGCGGCCTCAAGATGGTGCGCAAGCATCACGACGCGGCCGGCAACCCCGACCGCTACCGGGTGATCACCTTCGCCGGCGCTTTCCACGGGCGGACACTGGCGACGCTCGCCGCGGGCAAGGTGGCCAAGCACCTCGCCGGTTTTGGCCCCGAGGTGGAGGGCTTCGACCAAGTGCTGCTCGGCGATGCCGACGCGGTTCGGGCGGCGATTTCACCCCAGACCGCGGCCATCCTGATCGAGCCGATTCAGGGCGAGAGCGGGATCAACGCGGCGCCGGAGGGATTCCTGCGGACGTTGCGCGAGATCGCCGATGAGGCCGGCGTCCTGTTGTTCTACGACGAGGTCCAGTGCGGCATGGGGCGCTCCGGGCGCCTGTTCGCGCACGAGTGGGAGGGCGCGCCGCCCGACGTGATGGCGGTGGCCAAGGGCATCGGCGGCGGCTTTCCGCTGGGTGCCTGCCTGGCCACCGAGGCCGCCGCCGCCGGCATGGTCGCGGGGAGCCACGGCTCGACCTTCGGCGGCAACCCGCTCGCCTCGGCGGTCGGCAACGCGGTCCTCGATCTGGTCCTCGAACCGGGATTTCTCGACCGCGTCCAGGCCCGCGGCGAACGTTTGCTGGCGGGCGTGCGAGAGCTCAGCAAGTCCAACAGCGGCGTCATCGAGGCGGTGCGGGGCCGTGGCCTGATGCTCGGGCTCAAGTGCCGTTGCCCGAATACCGAGGTGATCGAGGCGGCGCGCACGGGCGGCCTCCTGACGGTGATCGCCGCCGACAACGTGGCCCGACTGGCGCCCCCGCTCGACGTCGAGGACGCACACATCGACGAGGCGCTGGAGATCCTTGCCAAGGTGTGCGCCCAGCTCGGCAAATGACCGCGCCGAAGCACTTCCTCGACCTCGACGCGCTGGAGCCGGCGACCCTCCGCGATATCCTCGACCGCGCCGCCGCGCTCAAGGCCCAGGCAACGCACAGCGACCTGTTGGCGGGCCGGGTGCTGGTCATGATCTTCGAGCGCCCTTCGACCCGTACCCGCGTCTCCTTCGACGTCGCCATGCACGAGCTCGGCGGACACTCCCTGGTCTTGAACCGCGACGATCTCCACCTGGGGCGCGGCGAGAGCGTCGCCGACACCGCGCGCGTGTTCTCGCGCTACGCCGATGCCATCGTCATTCGGGCCGCGGATCACGCGGCGCTTACCGAGCTCGCCGATCACGCCGCGGTCCCGGTCATCAACGGCATGACCGACCATACCCACCCCTGCCAGCTAATGGCCGACGTGATGACGTTCGAGGAGCAGCGCGGTCCCATCGCCGGCCGCACGATCGCGTGGTCGGGTGACGGCAACAATGTCGCCACCTCGTGGATTCACGCCGCCGTTCGCTTCGACTTCGAGCTCCGGCTTGCGTGTCCCGAAGGAATGGGTCCGCCCGCCGAGACGCTCGATTGGGCGGGCCGCGAGGGCGGTCGCGTCACGCTTTGCCAGGACGCCGAGGAGGCGGTCGCGGGCGCCGACTGCGTGGTCACCGACACCTGGGAATCGATGGGCAAGGAGGCCCGCCCGGACGCCGACGACCGGCTCGTCCCCTACCGGGTCGATGAGCGCTTGATGGCGCTGGCCAAGCCCGACGCGATCTTCATGCACTGTCTGCCCGCGCACCGCGGCCGGGAGGTCACCGCCGAGGTCATCGACGGGCCGAAGACCGCCGTGTGGGACGAAGCCGCCAACCGCCTGCACGCGCAGAAGGGCGTGCTTGCGTGGTGCTTGTCGTGATTGCTTGTAAACCCAGCCTCGTGCGATCAAGATATCGCGCCATGGGTGGGGCGAAACGCGGATCGATCGGGCAGGTGGCGCTGCTGGTCCTGGTAGTGGCCGCCTGTGCGCCGCCGCTGGCGCCACCGCAGTTTCCCGAGCTCTCGTACGGCCACCTCGGCGCCATCCGGCTCGACGTGGCGCGCTACGAGATCGTCGTCGAGTACGACCCTCCGCTCGCCGCGCCCAACGTCGAGCACACGTTCCCGACCACCCCCGCCGCGGCCGCCGAGCGCTGGGCCCAAGACCGCATCCGCGCGGTCGGCGACGAGGGCTGGGCGCGCTTCATCGTACGCGAGGCGGGGGTGACCGAGACCGCCCTCGACCCACAGGACGGGCTGAGGGGCGCGCTCAGCGACGAGCAGTCGGAGCGCTACGAGGGCGTCCTGCACGTGGTGATCGAGATTCGATCCGACCGCGGCTTTCGCGACGCCTACGTCGAGGCCCGATCGACTCGCACGCGGACCGTATCCGAGGACATCACGGTGAACGATCGCCGCACGGTCTTCTTCGAATTGACCGCAGGCCTGATGGCCGACGTCAGCGCCCAGCTCGAGGACCGCATCCGCCAACACCTCGCCAAGTATCTGAGATAGCGCCGCCAGGACGTGGGCTCGGAACGCGCCTTTTGTTTGCGTCGGCGCCCAGCGTACCTCAGCCGGAAATTCGGTCACCCTGGAATAGTTTTCTCATCTCGCCGGCGAAGCCCGAGAGGACCGCGATGAAGATCGCGACCTTGGCCGACGTCCACCACGAGATCGAGGCGGCGACGAGGCCCTGCTCGACCGCGCCGGGGAACAGATCGGCGATGGTCCATGCCCAAAGAGCCTTGACCAGAAGCATCGCAAAAAAGAAATGGAGCAAGTCCGCTAACCACGGCAGCCACGACGGGCTGCACGATCGCCGAGACCCTGTCGGGGTCTCGAAACCAGGGGGGACGCTTGGGCAGCACGCGGTAGGCACGCACCGGCTCGGCGATGTTTTTCACCCGCTGCGGGCCGAGGTCCTTGAAGCCGAGATCGACTTTGCCCTTGACGCTATTGAAGACGACACCGGAGACACGCGTCCCACCCGGCTCAGACACCTCCTGCAACCGCGCCGCAACGTTCACGCCGTCGCCGTAGATGTCGTCTCCATCGACGATGATATCGCCTAGGTTTATTCCGATCCGCAGATCGATCCGTTGCTCGTCGGCGACAGCGGCATTCCGATCCGCCATCGCTCGTTGAATCTCGGCCGCGTATTGGACCGCCTCGACGACGCTGGCGAACTCGACCAGCACGCCATCGCCCATGAGCTTGACGATGCGCCCATGATGCACAGCGATCTTCGGATCGATGATTTCTTCGCGGTGGGTCTTGAGCCGGGCGAGGGTTCCCGATTCATCGGCGCCCATCAGCCGGCTATAGCCGGCGACATCGGCGCTGAGGATGGCGGCAAGCCTACGTTCTTCGCGCTGTGTGGCCACAGGTCGTCTCCGAGATAAAGCCCACCAGCGTACCCCATGAAGGCGGCCCTCGTCCCGTCGCCCAATATCGCTTGGTCACGGACAACCGAGGTGTCATTCTTCCCGTCCGGAACGGGATCGGAGGTGGATGCGATGACAGAGGAAGGGAGAAGTGGCGGGAGCGAGGCCCGCTTACGCATAGCGAACGAGTTTGTTGAGTTCGCGAACAACATGCTGGATACCGAGACTGATCCGGGCGTTATCGCCTCGGGGGTTCGTCATGCGGCCGCCAACTTCACTGCGTTTGCCCATGCGCAGGGTATCGGCGACCGACTTCCCATCGAGGACATTGTGGAAGAGTTTGTGAGATTGCTTGAATCGTATGACGCCCACCACCGAACCAAAGGGCCTCCGATGACGGGCCTGGAAAGACTTGTGGAGCAAGTCAAAAACGAATAGCCGCGCGGTAGGGGTGGCGTGTTGCATGGCGAAAAGCGGGGATGCGGTATTCGAGTCGATGCATCCGATACGGATGTTTCCGACCGTGGTATGGAAGGCCCAGCTCAGGCCTCATCTCCGGAGCCGCCTCAACGAGGGTATTCGAGCCAAGCTCGCGGAGCTCCGGCGCGGAGCGGCGACTTTAGGCCAGGGGCAGGCATGGCAATCGGGCCACGCCCTCCATGAGCTCCAGGAACTCCGGGAACTCATGGAGACCATCAGGGCCGCCACGGTAGTCGCGCTCGAATACATGCGGGTCGGCTACACCGATTTCCAGATTACCGGGTGTTGGGCCAACGTCAACGCTCCGGGTGCCGCGCACCGGCCTCACGGCCACCCCAACAATTATCTCAGTGGGGTCTATTACGTGCAGGTTCCCAAAGGCGGCGACACCGTCAGCTTTCACGATCCTCGCATTCAAACTGCGATATTGAGGCCGCCACTTCGGGAACTCACCGCTGACAACGCCGATCAAGTGGTGGTAGCGATCCGCGCAGGCACGGTCCTACTGTTTCCTTCCTGGTTTCAGCACTCGGTCGAAGCCAATCAGGGAAAACGAGAGAGGATCAGCGTCAGCTTCAACGTCATGTTCTCGGCCTACGCCGAAAACCTGAGCAAACCCATGTGGTAGACCGCCTCCCCGCGCGACGCCACCGCGTTTGGAATTTTCTAAGCTCTGGGATCGCAGAGCACGCAAGTCCCGGAAGATTTGAGATTGCTACTGCGATCGGGCTCGGCGGACAGTATGAGATGGGAATGAATCGCGAGGAACTATCGCGAATCTCCGGAACGACGATTGCTCACTATGATCGATCGGCCGGCGCTTACAGTGACGGCACTCGGGATCACGATGTCAGCCAAAACTACGCGGCGCTCCTACACGCCATCGAGCACGATCTCCCGTATTCCATACTTGATCTAGGCTGCGGACCGGGTAGAGACCTCCAGTATTTTCGTTCGCTTGGACACGAGGCCGTGGGCTTGGACGGATCGAAGAACCTCGTGGTCATGGCCCGCGCCAATTCCGGGTGTGAGGTTCTCCACCAGGACTTCCTTGCAATGGATTTGCCGGAGGGCCGGTTCGACGGAGTGTTTGCGAACGCGGCGCTGTTCCACGTGCCCAGTCAGGAGTTGCCGAGGGTGCTGGGTGAAATTTCAGGGACCTTGAAACCACGGGGCGTTTTGTTCTGCTCTAACCCAAGAGGACACGACGAGGAGGGTTGGAGCGGTGATCGTTATAGCTGCTTCTTCGATCTCGAGACCTGGCAAAACTATCTCTCTGACGCTGGGTTCGTCGTCGTGCAGCACTACTATCGACCACCCGGGCTCCCGCACCACAAGCAACCTTGGCTCGCAACCGTTTCGCACAAAGCGTAGGGCGGCAGAAGATCGACCAGCCTTGTGCTCCTCACGTCCGCCTTGTGCCTAGGCGGCGAGGTGGTCGGCAAGCCGCCGGAGGAAGCGGACGCAGGCCTCGACCTCGGAGAGCGCGATGAACTCGTCGGGCTTATGCGCCTGACGGATCGAGCCCGGTCCGCAGATGACGCTCGGCATGCCCGCGCCCTGGAAGATGCCGGCCTCGGTGCCGTAGGAAACCGCCCCGCACGCGTTCTTGCGCGCCAGCGCGAGCACCAACGTCTCGGCCGGCGAGCCGTCTTCGGGCACCAGCGGCCGCACCCGCGCGCGCTCCTCGGTGACGATCGAGGCCGCCTGCGAGATCGCATGCATGCGGGGCACAACGGTGTCGCGGGCGAAGGCCTCGAAGCGGTCGATGATCTCGTCTTCCGCGTCGCCCGGCACCAGCCGGTACTCCCACACGAAGGTGCACTCCTTGGCGATGATGTTGAGCGCGGTGCCACCGGCGACGGTGCCGACGTTGATCGTGGTGTAGGGCGGATCGAAGCGGCTCTCGGCCTCGGCCCGTTCCTTCATCTCCTCGGCCAGGCCGCCGAGGTGGGCGATCAGCTCGGCCGCCGCCGTGACCGCGCTGACGCCGAGGTGGGTCGCGCTGGAATGCGCTTCGAGGCCGGTCACGGCGGTGGCAAAGCCGCGCAGGCCCTTGTGCGCGTTGACCACCGTCATCTCGGTCGGCTCGCCGACGATGACCACGGCGGGCACCGCCGCGCCGGCGACGATCCGCGGCACCATGCGCAGCGCGCCCAGGCAACCGACCTCTTCGTCGTAGGAGAGCGCGAGGTGGATCGGCAGCCGCAAGTCGCGGGCGAGGAACTCAGGCGCCAGCGCCAGCGCGACGGCGATGAAGCTCTTCATGTCGGCGGTGCCGCGGCCGTAGAGCTTGCCGTCGGCCTCGCGTACCACGAACGGATCGGCGGACCACGCCTGGCCGTCCACCGGCACCACGTCGGTGTGCCCCGACAGGACGACGCCGCCGTCGCGCAGCGGCCCGATCACCGCGTGCAGGTTGGCCTTGTTCCCGCTCTCGTCGTGGATGATGTCGCTCTTGATTCCGAGGCCGCCGAGGTACTCGGCGACGAAGCCGATCAGCGCGAGATTCGATTCCCGGCTCGTCGTGTCGAAGCCGACCAGGCGCTCGATCATCTCCCTCGGCGTGGGGTTTTGCGGCATGTTCGACCCGATGGAGGCAAAAGGAGGCCACAATAGGCCGCGGCGCCCGGCCCGTCCACCGGCGCCAGAATGCTTGCACCGTGCGCCTTTCGGGGCGAATCGGCGGATCGGGCGAGGACGACGGCTTGACACGGGGGCGAGGCCAGACCATCTCTAGGTCAAACGTTTGAATTGGGCGGAATCGATGGTAATCGAACGAAAACCGCGCCGCCGGAGGGCTGCCGAGCAGTGGTCGCCGCGGACCTAGCGGGAGAGCCAAACCCTGTCCCGGCCGGCCGCGCGGCGCGATCGCCCAAACTCGCCGCGGGCGGCGCGCGCGGCCGGGGTCGGGCGGCGGAGCGGCTGCTGGCGGCCGGGACGCGGCTGTTCGCCGAGCGCGGCTACGCCGACGTCTCGACCCGGGCGCTGACCCGGGCCGCCGGCGTCAACCTCTCGGCCATCACCTATCACTTCGGCGGCAAGGAGGGCCTCTACCGCGCGGTGATCGCGAGCATGCTGCGCGAGACCGAGCCGCTGCGCCGCGCGTTGATCGACGACCTGCGGGCCGGCATCGCCGGCGCCGGCACGGATCGGGCCGAGCTCGCCCGTGTCGCAACGACCTTCGTACGCCGGGTGCTGGCGGCCCAGGTCCTGACCGAGCTCCCCGGCGGCCGCATGCAGATCATGCTGCGCGAGATCAACAAGCCCTCGTTCGCCTTCGACGAGGTGATGGCTAGCCATGTCAATCCCATTCACGACGCCTTCTGCGCGCTGGTCGCCACCGCCCGGTGCGGCGATGCCAAAGACGAGGCGGTCCGCCTTCTCGCCCACGCCGCGATCGGCCAGTGCGTGGTCTTCGGCGTGGGGCGCAGAGTGATTCAGACCCGGCTCGGTTGGGACGAAATCACCCCGGAGCGCTTCGAGCGTATCGTCGAAACCGTCGGCGGCTCGGTCCTCGCCTCGATCGGCCTGGGCGCCGCGGCCGATCGGTCGCCGGCCGGCGGTTGAGGCGGAATCATGCGCATCGTGCTCCCGATCGTCGTCCTGGCCGCCAGCATCGCGGTCGCGGTCTTTCTCATGAGCAACCGGCCCGAGCTTGCGCGCGCGCCCGCACAAGAGCGGTCGTGGGTGGTCGAGGCGGTGGAGGTCGCGTACGGCGAGCTGCAGCCGGACCTAACGGTCTTCGGCGAGGTCATCGCTGGCCGCGAGGTCGAGATGCGGGCGTTGGTGGCGGGGGCCGTGACGGCGCTCGGCGAAGACTTCGTCGAGGGCGGCTCGGTGCGCAAGGGCGAGCTGCTGGTGGCGATCGATCCCTTCGACAGCCAGGCGAACTTGGACGAGCGCAGGGCGCAACTGGCCGAGGTCCGCGCCCGCGCCCAGGAGATTCTCGCCAGCTCTCAGGCCGAGTCCGAGGCCCTCGAACACGAGATCGAGCAGGCCGAGATGATCGCCGACGACGTCGCACGCTTCGAGGTCCTGCGCGAGCGCGGCACGGTTTCGCAAAAGGCGCTCGACGACGCCCGGCTTGCGCTCAGCCGCCAGCGCGAGGCCGTCATCGTCCGCCGCAACGCTTTCGATTCATGGGCCGCCAAGCTCACCCAACAGAACGCCATCATCGACCGTTTCGAGGTCGGCGTGCGGCGGGCGCGCCGCGATCTCGACCGCACCCGGCTGCTGGCCCCGTTCGACGGCTTCCTGTCCGAGACCTCGGCCGCGGTCGGAAAACGGCTGTCGGTCAACGACCGGGTGGCAC